>NZ_BJWY01000018.1 GCF_007990715.1 Nocardia seriolae NBRC 15557
GGACACTAGCAGGTGCCGGTTTGCCGCGTCACTCGGTCCGGTTCGGTCGCGGTATCAGTAGCGACCGAAAGCAATGGCCACGTTGTGCCCGCCGAAGCCGAAGGAGTCGTTCAGTGCGTAGTCGTAGCTCCCCTGCCGGGCCTGGCCTTTGACCACGTCCAGGTCGATCTCGGGGTCCTGATTCTCCAGATTCAGTGTGGGAGGGATGATTCCGTCCCGCACGCTGAGCACGGTGATGACCGACTCCAGCGCACCGACAGCGCCGATCGAATGCCCGAGAGCGGACTTCGGCGCGTACACCGCGGCATGGTTGCCGACGGCTTGCTTGATGGCGTTCGCCTCCGAGGTATCACCGATCGGGGTGCCGGTGGCGTGCGCATTGATATGGGAGACATCGGATTTCGAAAGCCCGGCGTACTCCATGGCGCGACTCATGGCGCGCGCCGCGCCCGTACCCTCCGGATCGGGGGCGACCAGATGAAAACCATCGGAGGTGATGCCCGCGCCCATGATGCGAGCGTGGATGGTGGCGCCGCGCGCCTTGGCGTGCTCCTCCGTCTCGATGATCATGAGCGCGCCCGCCTCGCCGAAAACGAAGCCATCGCGGTCCGAGTCGAAGGGCCGCGACGCGCCCTTGGGGTCGTGGTTGCGGGTGCTCATGGCACGCATCATGGAGAACCCGGCAATGGGCAGCGCCTGGATGGAGCCCTCCACACCCCCCGTGACGACCATGTCGGCATCGCCCATGACGACCATCCGCCACGCATTGGCAATGGCCTCCGCACCGGATGAACAGGCCGAAACAGGCGTGGACACACCGGCCCTCGCGCGCAGCTCCACCCCGACGCAGGCGGCTGCGCCATTGGGCATGACGGCCTGCACGGTGCTCGGGACCACCTTGCGGTAGCCGCCGTTGACCAGCTTGTCGCGCGCGGACATGAGCATTTCCGCACCGCCCAGGCCGGTCCCGATGGAGACGGCCAGGCGGTCGTGGTCCACGTCCGGGGATCCGGCATTGGCCCAGACCTCGCGGCCCAGCACCACCGCCATCTGTTCGACGTAGGACCAGCGCCGGCCCTCCGCCTTGGTGAGCTGGCCGGTCGGCGACACCTTGAGGTGGCCGCCGATGCGGACCGGGAGGCCGAAATCGTCGAGGAAGCTGTCTTCCAGGACATCGATCCCGCTCTCCCCGTTGAGTAGTCCCTTCCACGTCGAGTCGACGTCTCCCGCGATGGAGGTGGTCGCCGCGAGCGCGGTGACAACGACGTCGGGGAACTTCCTGCGGTTGGGCGTCTGCATGTTCACTCTCCGTAGCAATGCTTCGGCGAACGAGGATTCGATTCGCGTGGGCTGTCAAGGACTGGGTTGCAGCTAGCTAGCGGGCCCTGCCGGGAACGCATCGGCGGGGTATGAAGCCAATCATCGGCGAACTGGGCTAGATTATCCGAGGCGGAGCCGACCAGTCTCATTAAGCGACACGCGGGCATCCCTTTTCAATCCCCGGGTCCACTTCGCCGCGGCGGCGCACGCCGATCCCCAGCATTCTGTTCTCCACCATCATTCTCGCAGCGTCGAGCCATTTCGAGGGAGGGCACACGATCGTGGCCAGGAGTCTCACGCAGTTGGAGCTGCTCATGGAGCTGGAGCCGATTGCCGAGCAGAATGTGCACCGCCATCTATCGATGGCCAAGGACTGGCACCCGCACGACTACGTGCCTTGGGATCTCGGTCGCAACTTTGCAGCTATGGACGGCGTCGACTGGGATCCGGAACAGTCCAAGCTCAGCGAAGTCGCCAAGGCGGCCATGATCACCAATCTTCTCACCGAGGACAATCTACCCAGCTACCACCGGGAAATCGCCGAGAACTTCTCCCAGGACGGCGCGTGGGGCACCTGGGTGGGCCGCTGGACGGCCGAGGAGAACCGGCACGGCATCGTGATTCGCGACTACCTGGTGGTGACCCGCGGCGTGGATCCGGTCGCGCTGGAGCGGGACCGCATGATTCACATGACCAACGGCTACAGCCCGGCGCGGCTGATCAAGCAGTACAGCGATCGAGAGGTCCGCGCCGATGCCGGATTCATGCATTCGGTCGCTTATGTCACGTTCCAGGAATGGGCAACTCGCGTTTCACACCGAAATACCGGCAAAGTATGCAATGACCCCATAGCGGACCGAATGCTGCAGCGCATCGCCGCCGACGAGAACCTGCACATGATCTTCTACCGCAATATCTGCGGTGCGGCCCTGGACGTCTCGCCCGACCAGGCCATCGACGCCATTGCCAATATCGTCATGGCCTTCCAGATGCCCGGCATGGGCATGCCCAACTTCCGCCGCAATGGCGTCCTCATGGCCAAGCACGGCATCTACGACCTCCGCCAGCACTTGGAGGAGGTCCTGCTGCCCAACCTCAAGAAGTGGAACATCTTCGACCGCACCGACTTCGGCACGTTCGGCGACCGCCGCCGCAACGAACTCGGCGAGTTCCTCGACCAGCTCCGCAAGGACGTGGTCCGATTCGAGGAACAACGCGACCGCGCCCTGGCCCGCGAGGCCCAGCGCGCCGAACAGGCACCGGCCCTCATCGGCTGAATCGCCGAGTGGCACAGGGCGGCGAGCAATTCCGACAAATCCCCCTGTGCCACTCCACGATCAGAACAGCGTCATGGGATCGGTCGGGAGCGGGTCCGGGAGCGGATCGAGTTCGGGAAGGCGGGCTCGGACCTCGGCGTGGAAGCGGCGGGCCAGGGTGCGGGAGGCGGCGTTGTCGGGGGTGTGGATGAAGATCGTCGGGGAGCGGCCTTCCCGGAGCCAGGCGACGGTGGTTTCCACCCAGGGTTGCCAGCCTTCGACGGTGGCGCGCAGGTCGTCTCGGCCGTGGTAGCGGACTATCGGGAATTCGGTGAGGGCCCGGGTGCGGCGGGGGTTGTTCGGTTTCTTGGCTCGGGCCTCGTATTCGGCGGGGCTGGTGGCGGGGCCGGTGAACAGGACGGCGGTGTCGAAGGGGATCCATTCCGCGCCGGCGGATTCCAGCAGCGATTCGAGTTGGTCGGTGGCCCTGGGGTTTTCGAAGAAGACGGGGTGGCGGACCTCGACGGCGCAGCGGTAGTGGGCGGGCAGGCCGTCGAGGAGGTGCGCCAGGGCGGGGAGGGCGGTGAAGGAGGCGGGGAGCTGGACCCACAGGGCGTGCAGGCGGCGGCCGAGGGGTTCGATGGCGTCGAGGAAGGCGGCCATCTCGTCGTCGATGCCGGTGAGGCGGCGCTCGTGGGTGATGGCGCGGGGCAGCTTCATCACGAAGCGGAAGTCGGGATCGGTTTGGCGGGCCCAGGATTGGACGGTGCGGCGCTGCGGGACGGCGTAGAAGGTGGTGTTGCCCTCCACCGCGTTGCACCAGGAGGCGTAGGTGCGCAGGCGTTCGGCCGGGGGTAGCGGCTTCTCCTGCCAATCCGGGTGTTGCCACATTGCGCAACCGACGTAGAGCCGCATACCTGCAACGTTAGGGCACGGACTTCCTGGGCCGTAACCAGCCGAAGGTGAGCTCCACGGCCCGCTTCCAATTGTCGTATTCCTCTACCCGCAGCGCCGGATCCATGCGCGGCAGCCACTGCGCGGCGACGCGCCAATTGTGGCGCAGGCCCTCGAGATCCGGCCAATAACCGACCGCCAGGCCCGCCGCGTAGGCCGCGCCGAGCGACACCGTCTCGGCCACGATGGGACGCATGACCGGTATGTCGAGGACATCGGCGATGATCTGCATGAGCAGGTTGTCGGAGGTCATGCCGCCCGCCACCCGCAGCGCCCCGGCGCGCAGCCCGGAGTCGGCGTCCATGGCCTCCACCACGTCCCGGGTCTGCCAGGCGGTCGCCTCCAGCACGGCACGGGCGATGTGGCCCTTGGTGACATACGACGTGAGCCCGATCAGCAACCCGCGCGCATCACTGCGCCAGTGCGGTGCGTAGAGGCCGGAGAAGGCGGGCACCAGATAGCAGCCGCCATTGTCCTGCACTGTGCCCGCGAGGGTTTCGATCTCGGGCGCGCTCGCGATCAGCCCGATATTGTCGCGCAGCCACTGCACCAGCGACCCGGTCACCGCGATCGGACCCTCGAGGGCGTACACCGGCTCCGGACCGATCTGGTATCCGATGGTGGTCAGCAGCCCGTGCTTGGACCGCACCCGTTCCCGCCCGGTGTTCATGAGCAGGAATCCGCCTGTGCCGTAAGTGCATTCGGTCTCACCCGGGGCGAAGCAGGTCTGCCCGAACAGCGCCGCGTGCTGATCCCCCAGCGCCGCCGCGATCCGCACGCCCGGCAGCACCCGCCGCGCGGTCCCGAACTCACCGGTCGAGGGCTGGATGCGTGGCAGCATCGCCTTGGGAATGTCGAAGAACCGCAACAGTTCATCGTCCCACTCCAGCGTGGACAGGTTCATCAGCAGCGTGCGACCCGCGTTCGTCACGTCGGTGACGTGCACGCCGTGGTCCGCGCCGCCGGTGAGATTCCAGATGAGCCAGGTCTCCATGGTCCCGAACAGCACCTCGCCGCGTTCGGCGCGCTCGCGCAGTCCCGGCGTCCGATCCAGCAGCCAGCGCAGCCGCGGGGCGGCGAAGTAGGTGGCCAGCGGCAGGCCGCACAGCTCCCGAATCCGTTGCGCCCCCGGCGATTCCCGCATCCGTTCGACGAGTTCCTCGGTGCGCACGTCCTGCCACACGATGGCGCGCCCGATGGGCGTTCCGGTATTGCGGTCCCACACCACCGTGGTCTCGCGCTGGTTCGCGATCCCCAGCGCCGCCACCTGGTCCAGGGTGATGCCCGAATCCCGCAGTGCCGCAGGCACGATGCGCTCCACATTGCGCCAGATCTCGAGCGCGTCCTGTTCCATCCAGCCCGGCCGCGGGTAGTGCTGCTTGTGCTCGCGCTGCGCCACCCCGGTCAGCCGGGCCCGCTGGTCGAAGAGGATGGCGCGGGTGGAGGTGGTGCCCTGATCGATGGCGAGCACATACCGTTGCGTCATTGTGAACCTCCGAGATCCCGCGATACGGCGGCGGCAGCGTCGCGCACCTGGGCGATCGGCGCGGGCCGGAAACGCAATTGCCCGTCGCAGAGCCGATCCACCGGCCCGGTGATGCCGATGGCGCCCACCACCAAACCACCGCGCGAGCGAATCGGCGCGGCGACACTCGCCTCGCCGGAACGGTATTCGCCGATATCGCCCGCCCACCCGCTGCGCCGCACCTCGGAGATGGTGCGCCGCAGCAGAACCGGATCGGTAATGGTGCGGTGGGTGAGCGCGGGCAGCCCGCCCGCACCGACGGCGTCGGCCAGCTCGCCGTCGTAGGCCAGCAGCACCTTGCCCAGAGCCGTTGCGTGCGGCGGCAATTCCTCCCCGACCGCGAGTTCCTGTTCGGTGTTGTCGGGCCGGAAGACGTGGTGGATCACCGCCACTCCCCCGTCCACCGGCGCGGCGATCCGCACCGATTCCCCGCTGCGCGCGGCCAGCGCGTCGGCCCGATTGATGGCCCGCGAACGCAACTCGTTGGCATCCAGGTGCCCGGCCCCGAGATCCTGGAGCGCCGGACTCAACTGGTACTTGCCGCTGGCCGCGTCCTGGTCCACGAACCCCACGCCCTGCAGCGTCCGCAGGATCCCGTGCGCGGTCGGCTTGGCCAGTCCCAGCGCCGCGGCGATCTCCCCGACCCCCATGCGCCCGGACCCGCGCGCCAGCAGCCGCAGAATGGCCGCGGCACGCTCGATCGACTGGATCGGTCCCGGCATGCTCGTAACCTATCAGCAAACCGTTCGGCATTGTCGAACGCGTCGCCTGTCCCGGAGCCATTTCACTTCGTAGCGTGGACGTCGGGCCCGGTCTCGACCGGCCAGCGCCCGCCGCCTCCCCGGGGACCCGGGCAAACGGACTCAATGCCGAGTTTCCGGAAAGGACCGCGATGACGCAGTACGTCGGAGCCATCGATCAAGGCACGACCTCCACGCGATTCATGGTGTTCGACCACGGCGGCAATGTAGTTGCCCGCCATCAGCTCGAGCACGAACAGATTCTTCCCCAGGCCGGTTGGGTCGAACACAATCCGGCGGAGATCTGGGAGCGCGCCCGCACCGTCATCAAGAGCGCCCTGGCCGGGGCCCGCCTCACCGCCGCCGATCTGGTCGCGGTCGGCGTCACCAATCAGCGTGAGACCACCATCGTGTGGGACCGCCGCACCGGAGTCCCCTACTACAACGCCATCGTCTGGCAGGACACACGCACCGATCGCATCGTCGCCGACATCGAGAAGGCGGGCAACGGCGAGCTGATTCGCGAGCGGGCCGGACTGCCGCCCGCACCGTACTTCTCCGGCGGCAAGCTCAAGTGGATCCTCGACAATGTCCCCGGCGTGCGGGAGGACGCGGAGAACGGCGACGCCCTCTTCGGCACCCCCGACACCTGGCTGATCTGGAACCTCACCGGCGGCGTCCACGGCGGCGTGCACATCACCGACCCCACCAATGCCTCGCGCACCATGCTCATGAACCTCGAAACCCTGGACTGGGACGACGAATTGCTCGCCGTGTTCGGGGTGCCGCGGGCCATGCTGCCGCGCATCGCGCCGTCCTCGAATCCGGAGGGCTTCGGCACCACCAACCCGGACGGACCCTTCAAGAGCGCGGTGAAGATCGCGGGCGTGCTGGGCGACCAGCAGGCCGCCACCGTCGGCCAGGTCTGCTTCCGCCCCGGCGAGGCCAAGAACACCTACGGCACCGGCAACTTCCTGATGCTCAATACCGGCACCGAGATCGTGCACTCCAAGCACGGCCTGCTGACCACGGTCGCCTACCAGTTCGGCGACGAGAAGCCGGTGTACGCGCTGGAGGGCTCCATCGCCGTCACCGGGTCGGCCGTGCAGTGGCTGCGCGACCAGCTCGGCATCATCTCGGGCGCGGAAAGGGTTGAGGCCCTTGCTCTTCAGGTGACCGACAATGGCGGCGTCTACTTCGTGCCCGCCTTCTCCGGCCTGTTCGCGCCGTACTGGCGCGCGGACGCCCGCGGCGTCATCGTGGGCCTGTCGCGCTTCAGCAACAACGCCCACATCGCCAGGGCCACCCTGGAATCCATCTGCTACCAGACCCGCGACGTGGTCGAGGCCATGCAGCAGGACTCCGGCGTCAAGCTCGACACCCTGCGCGTGGACGGCGGCGTCACCGCCAATGAACTGGCCATGCAGATCCAGGCCGACTTCCTCGGCGTGCCGGTCTCGCGCCCGGTGGTTGCCGAGACCACCGCACTCGGCGCGGCCTACGCCGCGGGTCTGGCGGTCGGATTCTGGCGTAACACAGACGAACTCGTCGCCAACTGGCGCGAGGACAAGAACTGGCAGCCCGCCTGGACCGAGGATGCGCGGCAGAAGGGCTACGCGCGCTGGCTCAAGGCCGTCTCGCGCACCCTCGACTGGGTCGGCCTCGACGATGACGACGACCAAAAGCGCTGACCGGCAACAGACTTCGATTCACCGATAACAAGGAGTAATTTCGTGTCCGCACAACTGGATCCCGCCTACCGCGCCCGGGCGATTGATTCGCTCGGCGACACCGAAATCGACGTTCTCGTGATCGGTGGTGGAGTGACCGGAGCGGGCGCCGCCCTCGACGCCGCCGCGCGCGGTCTGTCCGTCACCCTGGTCGAGGCGCGCGACTTCGCCGCCGGCACTTCCAGCCGGTCCTCCAAGCTCATCCACGGCGGCCTGCGCTACCTGGAGCAGTACGACTTCGCCCTGGTCCGTGAGGCTTTGAAGGAGCGCGGGCTGCTGCTCAACAAGCTGGCCCCGCACCTGGTGCACCCCGTCTCGTTCCTGTTCCCGCTGCAGAAGCACTACGAGCGCTTCTACATCGGCGCGGGCATAGCCCTCTACGACACCATGGGCGGCGCGCGCTCGGTGCCCATGCACCGGCACCTGAGCCGTTCGGGCGCACTGGAATTGGCCCCGGCGCTCAAGGAAGACGCCATGACCGGTGCCATCCGCTACTACGACGCGCAGGTCGACGACGCCCGCCACACCATGATGATCGCCCGCACCGCCGCCCAGCACGGCGCGACCGTGCTGACCCGCACCAAGGTCACCGCGCTGCTGCGCGACGGCGAACGCGTGGTCGGTGCGAAGGTGCTGGATCTGGAAACCGGTCTGGAGCACAGCATCCGGGCCAAGACCGTGATCTCGGCGACCGGCGTGTGGACCGACGACATGATCAAGATGACGGGCGTGGACTTCCCGTTCCACGTGCGCATGTCCAAGGGCGTGCACATCATGGTGCCGCGCGAGAAGCTGGACATGGGCACCGGCATCGCGATGAAGACCGAGAAGTCGGTGCTGTTCGTGATTCCGTGGGCCGAGCACTGGATCATCGGCACCACCGACACCGACTGGTCGCTGGACAAGAACCATCCGACCGCCACCGCCGGGGACGTGCAGTACATCCTCGACCACGTCAATTCGCTGCTGCGCGAACCGCTCACCCGCGCCGACATCGTCGGCACCTACGCGGGCCTGCGGCCGCTCATGACCGGCGCGTCCAAGGAGACCTCCAAGCTCTCGCGGGAGCACGCGGTCGCAGAGCCCGCTCCCGGCCTGTTCGTCATCGCGGGCGGCAAGTACACCACCTACCGGGTGATGGCCGCCGACGTGGTGGACGCCGCCGCCGAGCGCCTGGGCAGCGATGTCGCGCCGTCGGTCACCGCCAACCTGCCCGTCCTGGGCGCGGTCGGCTACCAGGACATGCTGGACGCCATCGCCGATGTGGCCGCGCGGGCCGAGCTGCCGGTCGAGACCGTGGAGCACCTGCTGGGCCGCTACGGCTCGCTGGCCAAGGACATCTTCGCCCTCATCGCCGCGGTTCCCGAACTGCGGCAGCCGATTCCGGGCGCGGAGGACTACATCGGGGCCGAGGCCGTCTACGCCGCCACCCACGAGGGCGCGCTGCACCTGGACGACCTGCTCACCCGCCGCACCCGCATCTCCATCGAGGTGTCCGACCGCGGCCTGAAGGCGGCCCCGGAGATCGCCCGCCTGATCGCGCCGCACCTGGGCTGGACCGAGGAGCGCACCAACACCGAGATCAACCGGTACTTCGACCGCGTGCACGCCGAGCTGGCCGCGAACGAGGAGAAGGACGACGAGGCCGCGAACGCGGCGCGTCTGGTCGCCACCGCCTGATTTCGAATATCGAGCTGTAGCGCCGCACGGGGCGATCTCCGCGCGGCGCTACAGCCGTCTCTCGTGATCCGAATCGCACTGTGCCGGAAGGATTTTCGGAACTTGTGCTCGACGTCCGGTTACCTCTAGCGTGTGTCTAAAGGTTTGCTGAGCGAAAGACCGTAGAGTCTGGTTCAGAGTGGCATCGGACGCCGATCGGAAGGCGAATCAATGGGCTTCAGCTCTATCTTTGTCAGTGAGGCACTGGGTACCGGAGTTCTGATACTGCTGGGTGCCGGTGTGGTTGCCAATGTGGTGCTGGCGAAGTCGAAAGGTTTCGACGGCGGCTGGCTGCTGATCACCTTCGGTTGGGGCCTCGGCGTTTTCGGCGGCGTGTACGTCGCCTACAAGACCGGCGGTCACCTCAATCCGGCGGTCACCATCGGCAATCTCTTCTCCGGCGCAAAGGAATACGCGCCGGGCATCGAAGTGAATTTCACCAATACCGTTGCCTACCTGTCGGGTCAGCTGGTCGGCGCGTTCCTCGGCGCGTGCGCCACCTACGTGGTCTACAAGAAGCATTTCGACGAGGACCCCGACGAGGGCAAGAAGCTCGGCGTGTTCTCCACCGGCCCCGCCATCCGCTCCTACACCTGGAACTTCCTCACCGAGGTCATCGCCACCTTCGTGCTGGTCTTCGTGATCCTGGCCTTCGGCAAGACCCCCAGCGGCCTGGGCCCGCTGGCGGCGGCCCTGCTGGTGGTGGGCATCGGCGCGTCCCTGGGCGGCCCGACCGGCTACGCCATCAACCCGGCCCGCGACCTCGGCCCCCGCATCGCCTACGCCCTGCTGCCCACCCGCCGGGCGGCGAACGTGGTGCCGGAACGCATTCCGGCCGCGGTGGGCGCGGGCGGCAGTCGTTCCTTCGAGCAGGATGCTGCCCGGCGGGTCATCGAGGAGAACCCGGGCGACCCGATCTCCTCCACCGAGAAGAACGCCGACTGGTCCTACGCCTGGGTCCCGGTGCTGGGCCCGCTCGTCGGCGGCGCGCTCGCGGGCCTGGTGGCCCAGTGGTACTTCTGACCCGTTAGCTCCCAGGGCCGGTCACCTGCGCGTCCACCTGGTCGGTCAGACTCCGATGCTGGACATGTCGCCGGGGGTCGCGCCGAGGCTCAGGAAGTGCTCGGTGTCGACGGCGACGAAAATCGCTCGGCCGGTGGCGATCACGGTGTCGCCGTCGGTCAGGGTGGTGTCGATGAAGAGTTTGCGGCCCTCGCGGGCGGCGAGCACCGCGGTGACCACGTAGTCACGGTGCAGGCGGGCGGGGGTGCGAAAGGTGACGTCGAGTTTCACCGTGACGGCGGGCTGGCGCAGCGGGACCAGGATCGCGCCGCAGGCGTCGTCCAGGGCCGCGGCCACAATGCCGCCGTGCGCCACACCGGGCGCGCCCTGATGCCGCTCGTCCATGGTGAAGGTGCCGCGCACGGTGTCGCCGTAGCGCCCGAAGACGATGTGCGGTGAGGCCGGATTCGCGGGGCCGCAGCCGAAGCAGCCGGGGTGGTGCGGCGGGAAGAGCCCGTCGGCGACCTGGTCGCCCAGGGATAGCGGCGCGGCGTCGCGGTCATGGTCCATACCCAAGAAGTTAACCCATATTCAAAAGTGTCACGCAGTCGGCCGACACCGGGGCCGCCCGAGACGCCGCCTGCACTACTACTGGATCACCGTGCTGGCCTTGGACACTCCCTCCCTCGGCCTGCCCGGCAGCACCCTGCCCGCCCTGGCGGCCTTCACCATCAACCGCCACACCATCGGGTACGCGCGCATGACGGTGACGGCGCAGCAGTCGTAATTCGAATATCGAACCGAAAACAGAGCGCCGCGCCGGAGTGATCCCGGCGCGGCGCTTTCGTGGATTCGGCCGTCAGCTCTTGCCCGTGGCGGCCTTGCCGCCGGACTTGGCCGTGCCGTTCTTGCCGTGGCCATTCCCGTTGGCCGACTTGGACTTTCCGCCCTTGCCGACCGTGAGGATGGATTCCTCGACCACCTTGTCGTCGGTGCCCTTGGGCCCGGTGTGGTGGATGGCCTCGATTTGCAGGCCGTTGTCGTCGGCGTCGATGCGGACGGTGTCGCCGGGGGCCAGCGCGCCCTCGAGGAGCTTCTTCGACAGCGCGTTGTCGAGTTGCTTCTGGACCGTGCGGCGCAGCGGTCGCGCGCCGAACTCGGGCTGATAACCGTTGTCCGCCAGCCAATCCATGGCCTTGTCGGAGACGTCGAGGGCGATGTCCTGGGCGTGCAGGCGGCGACGGGTGCCGTCGAGGACCAGGTTCACGATATTGCGGAGCTGGGACTTGTCGAGGCGGTGGAAGATGATCTGCTCGTCGAGCCGGTTGAGGAATTCGGGGCGGAACTGCTTGCGCAGGCGCTCCTCCAGCTGCGGCGTGATCGAGTCCAGGTCACCGTCTTTCGCCGCCAGGATGAGGTCGGAGCCGATATTGCTGGTGAGAATGACGATGGTGTTCTTGAAATCGACGGTGCGGCCCTTGGAGTCGGTGACGCGGCCGTCGTCGAGCAGTTGCAGCAGGACATTGAACACGTCCGGATGCGCCTTCTCGACCTCGTCGAACAGGATCACCGAATACGGCTGGCGGCGCACCTTGTCGGTGAGCTGGGCGGCGTCGTCGTAGCCCACGTATCCGGGCGGCGCGCCGACCAGCCGCGACACCGTGTGCTTCTCCTGGAACTCGCTCATATCGAAGCGGATGAGCCGGTCCTCGTCACCGAACACGGCCTCCGCCAGCGCCTTCGCGAGCTCGGTCTTGCCGACGCCGGTGGGACCGAGGAACAGGAACGAGCCGATGGGCCGGTTGGGATCCTTGAGCCCGGCGCGGGCGCGGCGCACCGCCTCGGCGACCGCGATGATGGCCTCCTCCTGGCCGACCACCCGCTTGTGCAGATCCTGTTCCAGCTTCAGCAGTTTCGCGCGGTCCTCGGTGGTGAGGTCGGCGACCGGGATGCCGGTCTGACGCGACACCACCTCGGCGATATCGGTGATCTCGACGGTCGGAATCGAGGTGCGGTCCACCTCGTCGGCGGTCTTCTGCTCGGTCCTGGCGATCTCGGCCTTGATCTTGTTGGCCTTCTCGTAGTCCTCGGCGGCGACCGCGGCGTCCTTCTCCCGATTCAGGTGCGCCAGCTTGTCTTCCAGCTCCCGCACCTTCGGGTCCGGCGTGCGCTCGCGCAGCCGCACCCGCGCGCCCGCCTGGTCCACCAGGTCGATGGCCTTGTCCGGCATGAACCGGTCGGTTATGTAGCGGTCGGACAGCTCGGCGGCCGCGACCAGCGCCTCGTCCAGATACCGCACCTGGTGGTGCTCCTCGTACACATCCGAGAGTCCGCGCAGGATCTCGATGGTGTCGCTCACCGATGGCTCGGACACCATGACCGGCTGGAAGCGCCGCTCCAGCGCGGCGTCCTTCTCGATGTACTTGCGGTACTCGTCGATGGTGGTCGCGCCGATGGCGTGCAGCTCACCGCGGGCCAGCGCGGGCTTGAGCATATTGCCCGCGTCCATCGACCCCTCGCCACCACCGCCCGCGCCCACGATGGTGTGCAACTCGTCGATGAAGACCACCAATTCGTCGGAGTGCGCGCGCACTTCGTCGAGCACCTTGGTCAGCCGCTCCTCGAACTCGCCGCGGTACTTGCTGCCCGCCACCATGGAACTCACGTCCAGGGCGATGACGCGGCGGTCCGCGAGCGTCTCGGGCACATCGCCATTGACGATGCGCTGGGCCAGGCTTTCCACGATGGCGGTCTTGCCGACGCCCGGGTCGCCGATGAGGACCGGGTTGTTCTTGCGCCGCCGCGAGAGGATCTCGACGGTCTGCTCGATCTCCTCGGCCCGGCCTACCACCGGGTCCACCTTGCCCGCACGCGCCTCGGCGGTGAGGTCGCGGCCGTATTCGTCCAGGGTCGGGGTCTCCGACGGTTCCTTGGCGGCGGTGGGCGCGGGCATCTTCGTGCCCGACAGCGCCTGGGCGGCCGGGCTTTCGGGCAGGCCCGCGATGCCCAGCAGAATGTGTTCCGGGCCGATGTAGCTGCTGCCCGCCCCGGCGGCGCTGCGCTGCGAATTGCGCAGCGCCAGCTTGGCCGCCGGGCTCAGGACCAGCGCGTGCCCGCCGCCGTGCGCGCCGACGCCGCTGCCCGCGGCGGCCCGCATCTGCTTGCGCAATTGTTCTGGATCCCGGCCGATTTCGGCGATGATGCTCTTGGAGGGCTCGATGCCGGCGGCCGCGTAGAGCAGATGTTCGGGGGTGATCTCGGTGCTGCCCCAGTCGTGTGCGGCCTTGCGGGCGTCCTCGACGACCTGTTTGGCGCTCTCGCTCAGCAAACGACGCAGGTCGATCCGCTGCACCGGTGGCTGGCGGGACATTCCGGATCCGAAGAATCGGTTGAAGATGTCGTCGAACGAGTCGAAGGAACCCCTCGAACTGGGCCAACCCTGGGTCATGATCACCTCACGGGCTCGGGTGACACGTCGGCGCGACTCTTCTTGACAACGAGCCAGCCGACGCATCAGCTAACGGATGGCGAATTCCTGGTTCACCGTAGTAGTCTCGGCTCGGACGGCATATGGCCGTAACGACTCTGTTTTGGATCCGGTGGGCCCTTGCCCAGTCGTCGGAGTTCGCACCGATCACCTGAAATCGTTGAGCCTGGACGAGGTTCGCACCGATATCGCCGGACACGGCGTGCTGGGGGCACCATTCGCTGCTCGATGGAGAGCGATATGGGCGAGGCGCAAGCCCGGCTGCGCACGCTGACCGTCAATACCGCGCAGGCCTACAACTGTTCGGCCGCGGTCGAATTCCTGCAGGATGTGCCCGCGGTGCACAACCAGCAGGCGTGGATGGAGGCGGCGCTGCCCACTTTCCGACGCGTGGCCGGAGCCGATCGGGTGGGCCTACGACCATCTCAGCGGTGCGCTCGTACCGAAATAGCCTCAGCGGCGGGCACTGACGGGCATGAAGGGCGCGTAGTCGCGGACGTGGCCGTCGGTCCAGTCCCACAGGGACATGGGATCGACGGCCACCCCGCGCTGCAGCATCAGCCGCCAGCCGTCCTCGCGCTTCTCCCAGATGTCGCCGTCGCGGTCCACGTACATGCCAGTACGCTCGGGCTCGATGCCGGTCTCACCCAATCCCCTGGGGAAATCCAATCGCTTCGCCACACCAACCATCCCCTTATCTCAGGTTCCTTCCAAACAGAAGTATCCTCCCCGCCTCTTGTGGTTCACTTCCAATCGGGTTGTGTGACACATTCCCACTGTTAGCATTCGCAACGGACTTCCTTACCACACGGCCTCCTTCGTGAACGTGGCACGCCGTAACCATCTGACAACTATTGGGCTACCTTTTGGCATCTCCGAGTTTTTGAGGGATAGTGCTCTTCTTGCGGCGAACGTCCAGTTCGCTTCCCGTCGCAGGAGGACACCGATGGCAGGCGCGGAGCTGAGAGTGCTCGGCCCGCTGCACCTGTCGGTCGACGGCCGCGACACCGCGCTCGGCACCCCCATGCAACGGGCCGTGCTGGGCCGGCTCATCGTGGCACACGGCCAGGTCGTCAGCACCGAGCGGATGATCTACGACCTGTGGGCGGGGCACGCGCCACCCAAGGCCGCGGCGGTGCTGCAGGTGCACATCCACAGTCTGCGGCGGCTGTTCGAACCCGAGCGTCCGCGGCGCGCGCCCTCCAGCTTCATCGTGTCGGAATCATCCGGATATGCCCTGAAGATCCCCGAGAACGCCGTGGACGCATGGCATTTCGAACAGCAACTCCGGACCTATCAGGAACTGGTCAGCAATCCGGATATCCACACCGATCCCGCCGAACGCAACGCCCTGCTCGAAACCGCGCTCGCGCTCTGGCACGGCCCGGCCCTGGAAGCCTTCGCCGAGGCCGACTGGGCGGTCGCCGAGGCCGACCGCCTCACCGACCTCTATCTCACCGCGGTCGAACTCAACGCCCGCACCGAACTCGAACTCGGCCGCTCCGGCGAGGTCGTACGCGAACTCCGCCAACTCTTCGAAGATCACCCCGGCCGCGAAGAAATAGTCCGCCTCCTGGCCCTGGCCCAATACCAATTGGGCCAGCAATTGGAGGCCCTCACCACCATCCGCCGCTCGCGCGACTACCTGGGCCACCAATACGGCGTCGACCCCGCCCCCGCGCTGCGCCGCCTGGAACAGGCCATCCTCAATCACTCCGCCACCCTCACCTCGGCAACCGCCCTCGATCCGGCGCTCCCGGCCCCGGCTCCCGGCGCGCCCGTGCATGACACGACCGCGTGGCCACCGGATGCGGCCTCGGGCCCGGAGGCGAATCCGGCCGGAGTGCTCGGCGCCGACGCAGTCATCGGCGGTACTTCGGCGCTGAATCCCGCTTCTCGCGAATCACGCTGTGCCACGGGCTATATAGACGAGTTGTCCGAGCTGCTGAGCACCGCGGAGGCCGCCCGCGCCGGGCACCTGCGGCTCGCCTGGGTCGCCGGTGAGGCCGGGATGGGCAAGACCGTGCTCGCCGAGGCCGCCCTGTCGGCCCTGTCCACCGCGGGCTGGACGGTGGCGACCGGAACATGCCCGGAAATAGCCGGCGCACCCACGGCATGGGCCTGGTCGGAACTGCTCGCCGCGCTCGACGCGGCCGACGCGGGGCTGCCGCGCCCCTCGAAACACGCCGCGCCACCGGCCCTCCCGCGATACCCCGCCGCGAGCGCACCGGGCCCGGAAGCGGAAAAAGCTCCGCGCTCGCCGGGAGCCACACCACCCGGCCCGAACATCGCGAGTATCGGTGGTCCGGGCATCTCCGGCACCGCACCGCCGATCGCCGCGGGCGGCCGCCTTCCCATTGCTCCGAACGCCGAGTTCGCGAATGCGCTGGGCACCGGCCGGGCCGGATCCCCACTCGCGGGGATGAGCGGGGGCGGGTTGCCCGCGGCTGACGCGGGGGGTGCGTTCGGGCTGGCGCGGGTGATCGCCGAGGCCTGCCGGCGGGTGGCAGCGGGCGCGCCGGTGGCGCTGGTGCTCGAGGATGCGCAGCGGGCCGATCCGGCGACGCTGCAGGTGCTGCGGCAGGTGGCGAGCTGGCTGCGGGACGAACCGGTATTCGTCCTGATCACGCTGCGGCGGTCGGAAAGTACTGCGGGAATGCATAATACGGTGGCGGCGCTGGCGCAGTACCAGGGGGCCTGGGTCGAGATCAATGGCCTCGATGTGGCGGGAACCCGGCAGGTCGCGGCCGCCGCGGGGGTCGAGCAGATCGACGATGAGACACTCGCTCAGCTGCACCGCAGGACCGGCGGAAATCCACTGTTCGTGCGAGAGATGGCGAAACTGCTTGCCACCCAAGGCAGTCTCGATGACGTGCCGGATTCGATCCGGGAGCTGATCGAGGATCGTGTCGGGCAGCTGCCCGAGGGCGTCACCGAGGTGCTGCGGCATCTGGCCGTCTGGGGCGAGAGCGTGGACCTCGCCATTCTGGCCGCGGCGACCGGACTGGCCGAGGACACGGTGATCGATCTGGTGACGGCGGCCGAGGCGGCCGGGCTGGTGGGATCCGGGAGCGGCGGGAGCATCCGGTTCGAACACGGACTCATCCGGGACGCGCTGTACTTGAGCATTCCGCCACTGCGGCGCGGCCGGATGCACTGGGCGGCACTGGAATTGCTGGAGGCGGCGGCCGAGACGTTCCCGGCGGTGGCACGGGATCCGGATGTGCTGGCGCGGCACGCGATCGCCGGGGCGACGGCCGAGACCGCCGCACGGGCCATCGAATACGTGGAGCGGGCGGCCGAACGACGCAGCCGGAGCGGAATGCGCAGTGCCAGCGTGCGATTGCTGCGGTCGGCGGTGGATCTGCACCGGCTGGCGCGCCACGACGCCGACCACGCCCCGGCGGCGGACCGTATCGCCTTGCTGCGCACCCGATGCGCCCTGGTGACCGCCCTGGCCTACGACAATCGCCACCGGGAGGCCCGCGACGAACGCGATCGGGCCCTCACCCTGGCCGAGCAACTCGGCGACCCGGATCTGGTGGTGCGTGCCCTGACCTGCTGGCGCGCCCCGGTGATCTGGGCAATCCGCAACTGGCGCGAGCCCGATCAGCACATGCGCCGAGCCCTGTCCGCGGCCCTGGCGCGCCACGGCGTGCAGCCCGCCCTGCTGGCCCTCCTCGACACGGCATACGGTCCCGCCGCCACTGAATCGGCCGGCACCGACGGGCTATCGGCCGGGGACGAGACCGAATTCGTTCAGACCCGGTTCGAATTCGGCCGCGCCGAGACCGAGACCGCTCGGGCCGGGGCCCGGTCCGAGCGCGCCACCGCAGACCGGTACCGCACGGCAGGTCCCTACCGTGCGGAAGTCATTGCAGGGCAGGTCGATTCGTCGGATGCGGCGGACGGGGATCTGGTTCTGCTGCTGGTGGCGGCGACGTTCGAGACCGGGCTGGTGGAGTATTCGGCGGGGCATCAGCTGGCGGCGCGGGCGCTGGAGATCGCACGGCGGACAGGGGATCCGGAATTGCTGTGCACGGCGATCAATGCGGTGACGTATCTGGCTTTCGAGTACGACGACGAGTTCTCGGGGCTGGTGACCGAGTTGGAGGCGGTGGCCACGGCGGCGGGGCTGGCCGAGTATCGAGCGCTCGCACATTATCTGGGTTACCGGGCCGCGGTGGCGCAAGCCGACCTGCGGGAGGCGGGGCGGCGGGTGGCGGCCGCGTTGGAGTTCGCCGACGAGGGCCAATTGCGGCCGCTGCTGGATATGGTCGGCTGTTTCGCGGCGACCATGGAGCTGTTGCGCGGCGACATCGACCTGGCCGAGCGGCTGTATCAGCGGTTCATCGTCCGGGCGCGGGAATCCGGGGTGGCCAATCACTCCGAGGCGGAGTTGTTCTGCACGCTCGCGGTCGGCTGGGCGCGCGGAGAACTGGGCGAGCTGCACGATCGCCTGGCGGACGCGTATGCGGCATTGCCCGCGGCGGCCGCATCGGCGTACACGCTCGCGCTGCTCCGGACGGGACAGCGCGAGCGGGCGCGCGCGGTGTACGAGAATTCGGATCCGATTGCGGCGGGGTTCTATCCGGTGCTCCTGTCGGCACTGCGGGCCGTTGCGGCCATCGAACTCGGCGACATTGCAGCAATTCAGCGGCTGTACGAATACCTGGCACCCTACGGCGGCACCCTCATCGGACTCGAGTCCGGTATGACGGAGTTCGGTCCGATGGACACCATCCTGGCCGCACTGGCCGCCGCCCGCGGTGACGCCGACGCGGCCGCTGCGCATCGCGACCGCGCCGAACGCCTGCTGGAAAGGATTCGCGCCGAACCGCCGGAGTGCGGGCGCGTGCTCTCGGGCGCCGCCTGAGCCAATCCGGCCGCAGCGGAATCCGGGCGACTCCACCGGAATCCGGATCCGTGACATTGGTCGGATATGTCGGGAGCCGATGACCCGGAGGTCATCGGCTCCCGCCCGAATTTCCAGCCCGCGATTAGTGCTGGTTAATTCTTGGCGCGCTGGTAAGCGTCGACGATCTCGGCCGGGATACGGCCGCGCGAGGAAACCTGGTGGCCCTGCGCCCGCGCCCATTCGCGGATCGCGGTGCTCTCTTCGCGGTCCACGGCCGGACGAGTGCGGCCGCCGGCGGCCACCTTGCGCTTCGAACGCCCCACCTTGCGGGCCTTCTCCGTCCACGTCTCGAGGGACTCCCGCAGCTTGCCGGCGTTCTTGTTCGACAGGTCGATCTCGTAGTCGTTACCGTCGATCGAGAAAAAGACGGTTTCGTCGGCCTTCGATTCGCCGTCGTAGTCGTCAACCAGAGTTACGGTGACTTTCTTCGCCATGGACTGCCCTTCCACGTGTGAGGTGCCGCTATTCGCCGAAATGCTAATGCCGCGGGATGCAGGATTCAAACCAGGCGCGAATCGAATTAGGCGCGACCAGACTATTCTGCTATTACCGCAGAGACCGGACAGTCTTCAGCACACCCGGAATGCGGCCAACCGCCACCCGGAACGACCGCGGACAATGCGAGCGGCCAGCGCGAAATGCCGCGGGCCGCGGTCGTATCCCGCGCAAACTTCGGCCCGCCCCGGCTCGGACATGATCACATCCACCCTGGTGAGCGTCGCGCTCCCGAGCTCGCGCCCGGGCAGCCGGCCGGCACCGGCCAGGGTGCGCACCGCGGCCACCACCGCGGGCTCGGCGAACGGGCTCAACTGGCCCGGCGGACGGCGGCCGTCCAGCACCTCCAGCGCCGAACGCAGCGCCCTCCCGGCGCATTGCCTTGCCGCAGTGTTGTATTCATCACTGTCCCGAGTTTTCACAGCGTGCGAAGATCGCAATACCCGGCGCAGACCCACCGAACCCGCGCTCCGCGAAACCGATTTACGATCCACCCGATTCCGGCAGGCGACCGGACGCGGGTCCAGTTCCGACCCCGCCGCCCGGGGCCGCGGTGGGCACGGCTCGACCGGCGGCTCGAACGGTGTTACGGGCAGCAGGAATCCACCCTCCGACGCCACGACCACTCCCCTCGACTCCGGTGCTCGAATGCCGCGACAGCATGGCACGCGGGCCTCGCCGGGCGCAGCCGGACACAAACTCCGCGCCCCTGCCGACTACCGTAGTAGCGCGAGGCGGCCCAGCAGGTCGGTAGGGAGGTAGAGCAGGGGGCTGGTGGTCCAGATCTGGCCGGACAGCGGATCATACTGATCCGGCATGGCGACGCCCTCCGGCGCGAAGGCCCGGAATCCATGCCCGGCAGTGGTTTTCGTGGCCCGCCACTGGTGATCCTTGAACGCCACCACCGCCGCCGCGTCGGTCGCGACCGACGGACCGCGCAATGCGGCGACCTGAGCGGCCACGCCATCGGTGGACAGATAGACCAGGGTGCCGTCGGCGGCGCGCTCCGGATCGATGGAGACGACATCGGCAATCCCGTACCGCGCCTTCAACACCTCGGCGATTTCGGTCTGCGCGTACACGGGAATGCCCCGATTCCCGCGCGCGGCCACCACGGCGGCCGCCAGCGCCTCGTTCACCGGCCCCGGCTCACCGACCGTCCGCGCCGGATCCACCCCCGCCGGAATCCGATTCCCGAAGCTGTACGCCACGATCAGCGTGGCCGACTCGGCGGGCGCGCTGGGCACGGTCCAAAGATCCAGCGGTGCTTCCGGGCTCGCGACCGGGACACTCGACTCGGCCGGGTCAGCCGCCGCGGAGCCGAGTCCAGAGATCGCACCCAGCGCCGCGACGCAGACTGCCGCCGCTCCCGCCCGCATCGACAGCATCGGGCGATTTGTCCGCTTCGGCATCATGCCCGCCAGCCTAGCCAGCCCTCCGAGTACCGATCACGCCGGTCGTTGGCACCCCGCCGCATCGACCGGTCACCCGGCGCAGCCCCCATCCGGCAGCCCGGGCGGAGGTCCCGCAACCACCGGGACGTCCAATCCGCCGTGGCTGTCGGCCGAGCGCACTCTGTCGGAGCAGCGGGCTCGGATCAGGGGCGAACGGCGCTGTCTCACACCCGCTGGAGGCTCTTGGCGGCCCCGACCGGGCGCAGGGTTTTGCCGAGGTCGGTGCGCAGGGTGGTGGCGGAGTCGAGGAGGTAGTTCTGGCGGACCTGCCAGGGGTGGCGGTCGCCCTGGCGGGGGAAGTCGGCGATCGAGCGCTGGATGTAGCCGGAGGCGAGGTCCAACAGGGGACGTTCTTGGAGGGCGCGCTGAGGCTCGGGGACGACGGCGGTGTAGCCGTTGCGGTCCATATAGCCGAGGATCTTGCAGACCAGGCGGGAGGTGAGGTCGGCGCGCAGGGTCCAGGAGGCGTTGGTGTAGCCGATGCACACGGCGAAGTTGGGGACGCCGGTGAGCATGGTGCCCTGCCAGACGAATTGGTCGGAGAGGTTGACCGGGGCCCCGTCGACGATGAGGTCGATGCCGCCGAAGGCGAGCAGTTGCAGGCCGGTGGCGGTGACCACAATGTCGGCCTCGATCAGCTTGCCCGACTTCAGGCGGATGCCTTCGGGGACAAAGGTTTCGATGTGATCGGTGACCACCTCGGCCTGGCCCTTGCGCATGGCCTTGAAGAAGTCGGCGTTGGGGACCGCGCACAGGCGCTGGTCCCACGGGTTGTAGTCCGGGGTGAAGTGCTCGGCGACCAGGCTCTCGTCCTTCAGGATTCGCGTGGTGAGCCCGGTGAGCAGCTTGCGCGCGGCCTCTGGGCGACGCCGGCAGTACTGGTAGAAGCCGATATTGAACAGGATGTTCTTGGTGCGGATGACCCGGTGGGCCAGATTCGGCGGCAGCAGTTCGCGAATCCGGTCGGCGATCTTGTCGCGGCCGGGGACCGCGGAGATCCAGGTGGGACTGCGCTGCAGCATGGTCACCAGTTCGGCCTGCTCGGCCATGGCCGGGACCAGGGTGACCGCGGTCGCGCCGCTGCCGATGACCACCATGCGCTTGCCCGCGTAATCCAGGTCCTCGGGCCAGAATTGGGGGTGCACGACGGCCCCGGCGAAGTCGGCGATGCCCGGGAATTCCGGCGAGTGCCCCTGGTCGTAGTTGTAGTAGCCCGAGCAGGAGTAGAGGAAGCCGCAGGTCAGCGTGCTGGTCTCGACGCCGTCGGCGGTGGTGTGCTCCAGCGTCAGGGTCCACCGCGATTGGGAGCTGTCCCATTGCGCACCAATGACTTTGGTCCCGTACCGGATGTGCCGGTCGATGCCGTTCTCGGTGGCCGTCTCCCGGATGTAGCGCAGGATCGACGGCCCGTCGGCAATGGACTGCGCGTCGCGCCAGGGCTTGAACGGGTAGCCGAGGGTGAACATGTCGCTGTCGGAGCGGATGCCCGGATACCGGAACAGGTCCCAGGGGCCGCCGAGCGCCGCGCGGGCCTCGAGGATGGCGTAGCTGCGGCCGGGCTGCTCGGTCTGCAGGCGATACGCCGCGCCGATGCCGGAGAGCCCGGCTCCGACGATGACGACGTCGAGGTGTTCGGCGAGGGTGCTGGCGCTCATGACTTCCAGTCTGTTGTGCCCGCCACCGGGTTTCTTGACTCTGGGCGACAAGTATTTGATTCTGTACGACATGTCGGTGATCAGGTCCGCCGGACTGCGGGGCTTCCGCGCCACCGTGGCCGAACTCGGCGGCGATGCCGAGGAACTCGTCGCGCTCTGCGGACTGCCGGTGGCCGCCCTGGACACCGACGATCTGCTGGTCCCCGACCAGGCCGTCGGCGCGGTGCTGGAACTCGCCGCGCACCGGCTGAACTGCCCGGATCTGGGCCTGCGCATGGCCTCCCGCCAGGACCTGGACATGCTCGGCCCGCTGGCGCTGGCCATCCGCAATGCGACCACCCTGGCCGGGGTCCTCGAATTCACCTCGCGCTACCTGTTCGTGCACGCCCGCTCGCTCAGCCTCACCATGGAACCCGACCCCTACGGCGACCGCGGCGTGATCGCCCTGCGCTACGGCGTCACCACGCCCGGCCTGCCGACCCCGGCGCAGGGCACCGATCTCGGATTGGCTTTCGTGCACAGGACGATTCAGCGCCTGGTCGAGGACCGCTACGGCCTGCGCTCGGTGGAACTCCCCTACCGGCCCGCCGCCCCGGTCCAGGCGTACGAGGAATTCTTCGGCGCGCCAGTGCGAATCGAGCGCCCGGCCGCCCTGCTGCGGGTACCGAGCGGCCTGGCCAACCGACGGCTCTCGGGCGGTGACGAGAACCTGCACCGGCTGGCCATGGCCTTTCTGGCGGAGCAGTCCGGCGGCGCGGCCTCGGCCATCACCCCGCGGGTGCGGACCACGCTCCAGAAGCTGCTGGGTACCGCCGCCCCCGAAATCGACGCTGTCGCACGGCTGCTCACCATCCACCCGCGCACCCTGCAGCGCCGCCTGGCCGCCGAGGGCACCACCTTCGCGGCCATCCTGGACGAGGTGCGCCGCACCGAGGCCCGCCGCTACCTGACCACCACCGACATGCCGATGAGCCAGGTGGCCTCGCTCATCGGGCTGGCCGAGCAGTCGGTCTTCACCCGCTGCTGTCAACGCTGGTGGGGCGCTACGCCAACCGCGGTGCGGCGCGGCAAAGCAGGCTGAACCTGGAGCGTTTCACAGGGTGCATCGCGAGTTCCGATGGGCCCATTGGCAAATCAAGCACGGCGAGTCCACCGAGACACGCAATCGTTTTGCGGGCTGCCGCGTGTCGATCATGGTCATTCGGCGGTCACGCGCGCAGTATGTGCTGATGATCGCCGAATGCCCTTCCTGCGCTTGGCCCTCGCCCACGGTCGTGTCCTCACACCGTTCCGTGCAGTACCTGCGCTGCGTGTGCGGGCAGTGGCTGATCAGCGTGCACGGGAAGGTGGTCGGCGCGGCCGGGGGCACCACGTTCAGCGGCAAGAACCCGGTGGCCGAGATCGCCGGAATCCGGGATTAGCTCCCCTGCACGAAGATTCGCGCGGATTCCACACGTAGGCCGGCCGTGAAGTCCAGTTCGGCGATGCCGGGCCCCTGACGGGTCTCCACCGTCGCGGTCACCGTGCGCCCGGCGGCGATCGGCTTGCTCCAGCGCAGGCCCTTCACCCGGACGGTGAAGTCCTCCAGCGACATGGTGCCGTCGGTGCCCCACTCCAGCCGCGGCACCGGCGCCAGCGTGGAGCGCGCGTCGGCGGCGTCGCCGCGCCCGAGCGCGTTCAGTAGCCGCCCCGCGGCCTGCTTGCCCGGCTTGCCGACACCGCGCAGCCCGGACATGAAACCGACTGCGCCGCCGACACCTTGATTGCCGAGCAGCTGCGGCCCCAGCTTCGCCCCGGCCAGCAGCCCCTGCACGCCGGAGCCCAGCAGCTGGCCGATCATGCCGGCCAGCTCCCAATGTGCGCGCAGGGCGCGGATTTTCAGCGCGCCGTCGGCATCGACGAGGTCGTAGCGCAGGTGCATGGGCACGTGCAGGGTGACCCCGGTCGACATGGTGGTGGCGATGCTCAGATCGCGGAAGACCGTCATCCCGCACACCACGTCATTGGCCACGTCGAAGACGATCCCGTTGGGCGCGATGAAGGTGTCGTAGAAGCGCTCGATGGCCGCCCGCCCGACATGCGGGCGCGAGCCCACCGGATCCTCGACGCTGCCGTTCTCGGCGAACAGCCCCACCCAGGCGGCCTTGTCATGGGCGCCGACCGCCCGCGGTGAGGCTTCGACGGTCGCCATCAGTTCGGCGGCAGTGGGATTCGCGGGCACGGTGTCCTCCAGGTGGTGAGCAAGCGCGCGCGATGATACCGAACCGCCGGGATTCCCGAAGGCGGTCGGGCACATCTTTGCGGGCACCGTCAGATCGCGGCCAGGCGGGGTAGCAGGCGTTCGGCGAACTCGGTGGCATAGGCGACCGGGTCACCGGCGGGCATGAAATCGAGCTGGGTGACGCCCAGGGCGGACAGCGGCTCGGCGGCGCGCAGCACCCGATCCGGATCGCTCAGGGCGGGCGGAATGTAGAGCACCGTCTTGCGGATCGCCGCGTAGTCGCGCTGCTCGGCCGCGCAGTGCGCACGTAGCACCTCGAGCCTGTGCGCGACATCCTCGACCGAGCTGGCGAACAGATTGCAGGCGTCGGCGTAGCGGGCCACCAGCAGCAGCGTCTTCTTCTCGCCACCGCCGCCGATCAGGATCGGCGGATGCGGGCGGGTCAAAGGCGCGGGCACGCAGACGGTCTCGGCCAGCTGATAGTGCGTGCCCTTGTACGGCCCGTTGTCCGGCCCCCACATCTGCAGGCAGATCTGCAGCGTCTCCTCGAGCCGCTCGAACCGCTCGGCCATCGGCACCACGGGCACGCCGAGCGCCCGCTGCTCGCGCTCGTACCAGGACGCGCCGATGCCGAGTTCGGCCCGGCCGCCGGAGAGCACGTCCAGGGTGGTGACGATCTTGGCCAGCAGGCCGGGATAGCGGTACATCACGCCGGTCACCAGCACCCCGAGCCGCATGCGCTCGGTCAGCGCGGCAATGTAGCCGAGGGTGGTGTAGCCCTCCAGCATGGGTTCGTCGTGGGTCCCGCTGTGCTCCATCTGGAAGTAGTGGTCCATGACGGTGAATCCGGCGAACCCGGCCTGTTCGGCGATGCGGGCGGTGTGCGCCAGGGTGGGCGCGATCCGCTCGGGTTCGGCGGGTGTCGAGAAGTTCCAGTAGTGCAGCCCCAGTTCCATGCCGGACTCCTCCATCGTCGCCGGGTGATACACGTTGCGTGCCTGGGTGATACGGCTGCCTACAGTCTGCCCGATGGAGTGGGTCGCGGCCTTGCTGTTTCGGGGCCGGGTTCTACTGTCTGGGCAGTGGCAGGTCGATGCCGCCGACGTCGGTGACCTTCCACTCCTTCGGGTCGACGTTCACCGTGTAGTACACGGTGGTGAGGACGCCGTCGGGGTTCTGGGCGTTGGTGGAGTTGACGTTCAGATAGACATTGACCTTGTAGACGCCGTTGTCGCGGTTGATGACCTGCGAGCTGAGCAGGGTGGGGCTCGAGGTCCACTTCAGCGGGACCAGGATCTGCTGCAACTTCGAGGAGGTGGCGTCGAACTTGTTGGCCAGGGCCGGGGTGGTGTTGGACTTCAGCCGCGCGGTCCAGGCGTTGAAGTCGGCGTAATTGAGATTGGCCGCGCCGATGGCGTAGTCGGAGGCGATCTGCTCGGCGTGCTTGTCGTTCGCCGCCTGGGCGTCGCGGTCGTTCAGAGCGCCGCGGGCGGACTGCCACAGCACGGCGACCCACACCAGCGCGCCGATCAAAAGCACGGCCGCGCCGCTGATCAGCAGTGTCGAGAGTTTCAACGAAACGGTTTTGACCTGCGGCTCGGCGGAGACAGCAGACGTCTCCGGGTCGACCGGCCGCTTCGGTTCGGTGTCCTGGGACATGGGGTCTCCTCCTAGCTGGGTACTGCTACTTCACGTTGACCTGCACGCGCACGGCACCGTCACCGGTGGACGCGAGCGCCTGCGAGATCAAGCTGCTGATATTGATCTGCGGCCCGGCCGTGCGCACCGCATCGGCGAGCGGCTGCAACTGGGGCGCGAGGGCCTTCAATTCGGGTCCGGCCTGCTGCAGCCCGTCGCTCAGCTGGGCCAGGAAGGGTGCCAACCCGTTGCCGTCCACGTATGCCTGGACTCCGGGTGCACGATCCACCACTCTACCGACGGCATTGATGAGTTCCTCGAGCGACTGCTCGAACCGCACGAATGCCGGTGCGGCCGCCGCGGTGGCCTCGCCCATGCCCGCCATATCCGACGCCGCGACCTGGAAGCTGTTGAGTAGCTGAGCGATCTTGGGTTCGCGGCTCATAATGGCCTGGGCGAGCAGATCCCCGGCCCGGGTCAGGGTGGGCATGGACGAATCGGTGCCCTGGAAGGCCGATCCCAGCGTGCTGGCCAGCGAGGCCGCGACCTTGGGGTCGAGCTGGTTCATGACCTTGTTGACCAGCCGCGACACCTCGGGAATCGACAGCGGCGACTTGATCGACGCGGTGTCCAGGCGCTGCCCGTCGGTCAGATACGGCCCGCCCGCGACCTTGGGCCGGAATTCCACGTACGGCTCGCCCAGCGCGGAGAGCTGCTCGATGGTGATATCGCTGTTGGTCGGCAGCTTGCGGTCGCCGTCGATGCGGAAGCCCACCTCGACGCCGCGCGCGGTGGAGTCCACCGAGGTGACCTTGCCGACCTTCATGCCGGTGAGCAGGATCGGCGAACCCACGCTCAGGCCACCGGAATTCGGCATCACCATGGACGCGTCGGTGTAGTGCGCGAACGGATCGGCCCGCACCACCCCGAAGGTCAGATAGCTCGCGCCCACCACGGTGACCACCGCGATGCCGCCCAGCGACGCCAGCGAACCCCACTTCATCGCACCGCTCCGATCATGCGCAGTCCGGCCAGCATGTTGGCGACCTGGTCGTCGCGCGAGACCGAATCGACCTGCACGCCGGTGATATTCACCTTCGGCCCGTTCTCCACGAACGGCATCAGCTTGTCCCGCAGCAGCGAGACCAGCGCCGACAGGTTCGACGGCTGCGACAGGTCCAGGGGCTTACCCGAAAGCGCCAGCGGCGCAAAGGCGTGCGTCACCGGATCCAACGCGCCCGCCAGCGGGGCCAGCCACACCATCGACTGCCCGAGCTGGCCGAGCACCGCGAAGATCTGGGCGACGCCCTTGATGGAATTGGTGACCCCGGTCATGGCGTCCACCGACTCCTGGCTGAGCTGGTGGTCGAGGAAGTCCGCGCGATCGTGCAGCACCTGGGCGTTCACGCCCAGACCGTTGAGCAGCTTGTCGACCTGGTCCAGATTGGCCGCCAGATCCACGGCATTGCCCGCCGCGTTCTGCGCGATCCGCTTGGTCTCGTTGGGATCCTGCGGCAGCACGGCATTGAACCGGTTGATGATGTCCTGCAACTGGTTGACGGCGCCGCCCTGGGTGAAGGCGGCCAGGGCGGCCATGGTGTCCTCGAGCTGCACCGGCGGCCTGGTGTGCTCCTGGGTGATGGTTCCGCCGTCCTTCAGCAGCGACCCGAACCCGTCCGGCGGTGTGGTCAGCGCCAGGTGGATGTCACCGAGCACCGTGTTCTGGCGCAGCTCCGCCATGGTGGCGGTCGGCAACTGCACCTTGGACGAGATGTCCGCGTCCACGACGACGTACCCGCCACGCCCGCCGGACTGCGCCGAATCCACCACGCGCACACCGCTCACCGAGCCCACCTGGGCACCGTTGGCGATGACCTTCGCCTTGGCGGGCAGATTCAGCACATTGCCGAACTCGATGTGGATCCGGTAGGTCGGGCCCGAGATGGTGGTGCCGGGCACCGGCACCGAAGCCGGATCGAAGGCGCAGCCACCGATGCCCAGCAGCAGGCCCGCCGTCAGCACGGCCGCACCGGCCCGTTTCATCCGGCCCTGTCCCTTGGTCATCATGAGCGGACCGGCCTCGACCGTGACGTCCCAGCGTCCGATTCTCATCGCGCACCTGCCATTCCGAGCACCAGCGGGACCAGCGGGACGTTGACCATGCCGTTGGCGGCGTCGGTGCAACTGCCCGGGGTGACCGCGTTGAGCGCGGCACAGACCTGATCCGCCTGGGCGGCCGGGAGGGCCGCACGCGGGGAGCCGTAGGTGATGCCGTCGCCCATGACGTTCCGGGCGGCATTGGTCAGCACCGGGAGCGTGAGCATGACTTCCGAGAGCGAGCCGACATTGGCGCGCAGCAGCCGGATCAGCGGCAGGGTGTCGTTGAGGCCGCGCATGATCGGGTCGCCCGCAATGGTGACCAGGTCATTGAGCATGGGCAGCACCGCGCCCAGATTGTCGACGAGTTTCGCACCCGGGCCGATCAATTCGTCGGTGGCGTTGTTCAATGCCGGGCCCAGGCGCAGCAGCATGGACCGCAGGTCGCCCCAGTGTTCCTCGACCTTCTGGCCGACCGAGGCGAAGGCGTCGAAGATGCCCACCAGGTGCCCGATATCGGCATCGGGTTGCGACAGTGCCGAACCCAGCTTCTTGACGATCTCGTTGCTCTGCGGGCCCGCGCCCTGGGTGGCGGCGTCCAGCCCGGACAGGCCGTGCGCCAGCGCATCCGGGGCCGACGCCTGCTGTAGCTGCGACGACAGGTCGGCCAGCGCGGTGAGGGTCTCGGTGATGCTCTTGGGCGTCAGGGTTTTGGTGATGCACCGGGAGGAATCCCAGCGCTGGAGGTTCTTGCCGCTGTTGAGCACCGCCAGATTGCGGTCGGCCACAATGGAATCCGAGACCGTGGTGGCGGCGGCGTCCGCGTACACCGGGTACTGGGCGTCGACGGAGAACTTCACCTTGACCTTGGTGCCGTCGGCGTCGACGGAATCGACCGTGCCGACCGGGATTCCGCGCATGGTCACCTTGTTGCCCGCGTACAGGCCGACCGCGTCGGGCATGAGCGCGCAGTAGGCGACGGTCTTCTTCATGGGGTCGAAGTAGAACAGGTAGCCGACCACCGCGAGCACGGCGATCAGCACCGCGCCGGTGACCGAGATGAACGCCTGCGATCCGAGCATCCGCTTGAACATCAGCACTCCTGCCCGAGCACCGGAATGCACACCTGCGGCAGTGCCACCGGCGGCTGCGGCAGGGGCACGGTCTGCTGCGACTGGTCGATCTGCACGCCGCCGTCGGGAATCACCAGGTCCGACAGCTTCTTCTGGAGCTCCTGCGCCGCGGTCAGGGTCGGGGTGAACTTCTGGCCGAGCTGCTCGAGCTCGGTGATGGCGTCGGTCAGCTTGGGCTTCAGCTCCGACCAGGTCGGCTCCGCACCGCCGAGTCGCCCGAGCACGTCGCTGAGCAGCCGGATGGCCTCCGCCATTTCCGAATGCTTGTCCTCGAGCACGGTGACCAGCAGGTTGGCGTTGTCCATGAGCCGGCCCAGATCGGTCTTCGCGCCGTCGTACATGCGCACGTACTCGTCGGCCACGGCGATGGCATTGGACACCTGGCTGCGCTGGCGATCCAGCGCGTCCACGTAGTCGGCGACCGTCGTCAGCGTGGTGCGCAGGCTGTCGGGCGCGCCGTCGATCGAATTGCCCAGCGCCGCGAGGTTCTTGTTGAGCGTGGAGCCGTCGATCTTGGCCAGCGGGGTGGCGGCGTCCTGGAAGGTCTCGACCAGGCTGTAGGGCAGTCGCACCCGGTCGGCCGGGATCGGCGCGGAACCCAGCGGCTTGCTCCCGGCCGGGAACAGCGCCACGTAGTGGCCGCCGACGATGGTCAGCATGCGGATGTCCAGGGAGGTCTGATCGCCCAGGAACACATCGGTTTTCACCGTGAAGCGCATGACGACCTTGTCCGGCTTCAGTTCCAGGGACTTGACCTCGCCGACCGAGATTCCGGCCAGGCGCACATCGTCGCCCGCCTTCACCGACTGCGCCTCGGACAGCTCCGCGGTGTAGGTGTGCTTGCCGAACGGGACCACATAGAGCGTCCCGGCGGCGGCCAGACCCAGCACCACCACGATCGCGCCGAGAATGCCCTTGCGCAGGTGCCGCTTCTGCTTGGTCGCCTCGTCGACCACGCGATCATCGCGTTTGAAGCTGAGTCGCGGCAATGAACGCGGCAATGTCATCCGTTGCATATCGCCACCTGCTGTCCCGAAACGAGCACCTTGACCACCGGCGGCAGCTCCGCGGTCCCCTTGCTGCACACCGGCTTCCAGCCCGTCGGGCTCTGCGGCAGCGCCGCGTCGGCCGCGCCCAGCACCGCGGGCAGGCGGCTGAAGACGTCCACCGCCTCCTTGGCGTCCGGGAAGATCTGGCGGATCAACGCGTCCACATCCGAACCGCTGTTGATGCCCAGCGAATTCAGCAGATTGTCGATGGGCCGCAGCACCGAGGGCGCGGTCATGGCGAATTGCGCCAGGCCGCCGATGTTCTGGTTCAGCGCCTCGAAAATATCGCTGAGCTGCTTGATCAACGGCACCAGGTAGTGCACCCGGCCGCCGAGGCGGTCCGACAGATCCGACATGTTCCGGATCAGCGTCCAGATCACCTGCTGCCGATTGTCCACGTAGGACGCCAGTTTCCCGATCGCGTCCATGGCCGGGCCGACCCCGCTGCCGTCGCCCTCGATCAAAGCCACCATGCTGGCGCTGAATTGGTTGATGGCCTCGGGAGAGATGGTCTGCAGCACCGGCTTCAGGCCGTTGAACAGCTGGGTCACATCGAAGGACGGGACCGTGCGGTCCTCGCCGATGCGCACGCCCGCCGCGATCCGATTGCCCGGCTGCGGCGGCTGCTGCAGATCGATGTACCGCTGGCCGGTCAGGTTCTGGTAGCGGATGGCCAGCTTGGAGTTGTCGTAGACGGGCGCATCGGTCTTGACCGACACCTGCACCCGGGCCTTCGCGCCTTCGAGGCCGATGTCCTTGACCTTGCCGACCTGCACGCCGTACATACGCACGTCATCGCCGACCTTGAGACCGTTGGCATCGGTGAAGATGGCGTCGTGGGTCTCGGTTCCGCCGGACACCGGCCGCTGAATCGCGGTCAGCACCAGCATCAAAACCACCACGATGACGCCTGCGAACAGCGCCAGCCGCCACGCCGCGGCCTTGACACGCCCACCCGTCGCCCCACCGCCACCCCCGACGGAATCGCTGCGCGATGCCCGCCTCATTTGGCACCTCCCAGCAGCGGCACCGCGATGCCGGGCACGCCCTTCAGATCGACCTGCACGTTCAGCACCGGTCCCTGCCCGTTGTCGGGCATGGCCGCGCTCAAACGCTGTAGCAGCAGCTTCAATTCGGCCCCGGACTGCTGCGGCTGAGGCACCATCTGCGCCAGCGCGGTCAGGATCGGCACCAGCATGTCGGTGGTGCTCGACAGCTGAGTCCCGGCCTCGGAGAGGGTGTTCGCCAGCGCGGGCAGCAACTGCCCGGTCAGCGTCGCGACGCCCTTGTCGTAGGCGGCCCGATCGTTCTGCAACCGCTGCATGCTGCGGATCAGGTCGATCACCTGCACGGTCGCGCCCGCGAACTGCCCGCCGCCGTCGAAGGCCGGGCCGAGTTCGCCGAACAGCTGCGACATCGGCATCTTCTGGTTGTCGGTGATGGTGCGCTGCGCGGTGATGAGCGCCTGCACCAGCGGCATGAACGCCTGGGTGTCGGCCGCGGCCTGCGCGATCACCGATGCCATCTGCTGCGTCAGCACCGAACCGCCGACCTGCGAGGCGCTGCGCAGAATCGAGCCCATGGTGGCGTCGTAGACCTGCGTGGCATTGCGGCCGGTGAAGTCCAGCACCGCACCCGTGCGCAGCGGCGAGCCGCCCGCGCCCCGGCGCAATTCGATCTCGCTGATGCCGAACAGGTTGGCGGGCGCGTAATCGACCTGGAGGCTGTCGTCGATCCCGAACAGCTTGGTGTCGTCCAGCCGCAGCGAGATCTGCTGCGTGCCATGCTGATCCGGCGCGATATCGGTGACCTTGCCGACCACCACGCCATTGGCCCGCACCTCGGTGCCGACCAGCACGCCGTCACCGATCTGCTCGGTGCGCAGCGAAACCGCGATCCCGGCCTCGGTCTGCTGCGACCGGTACAGCGACCAGCCCGCCACCACGGCCACCACCAGCGCCAGCGCGACCGCACCGACCGTCATCGAGCGCTTGCGATCGACGGCCACACCCGGCATTCCGTAATTCGGCATCCCCTACCCCGTGAACGTAATCGCCGAGTTGAAGCCCCAGAGGGACAGCGAGAGCACCATGTCCATGGCGATGATGGCCACCGACGACGCGCGCACCGCCTTGCCCGAGGCGATACCCACGCCCTCGGGGCCGCCGGTGGCGAAAAAGCCGTAGTAGCAGTGGATCAGGATGACGACCACCGCGAAGATGGCCACCTTCACCACGGCCGCGATCACGTCGAACCCGGACACGAACTGGAAGAAGTAGTGGTCGTACACGCCCGCCGAGGCCCCGTGCACCAGCGTGATCAGCCCGCGGCAGGCCGCGTAGGACAGGATCAGCGCGATCAGGAAGGTCGGCACGATGGCGACCGCGCCCGCCAGCACGCGGGTGGTCACCACGAAGGGAACCGAACGCAGACCCAGAGACTCGATCGCATCGATCTCCTCGGAGATGCGCATGGATCCGATCTCGGCGGTCATGCGGCAGCCCGCCTGCGCGGCGAAACCGATGGCCGCCACGATCGGGGCCAGCTCACGGGTGGTCGCGTAGGCCGACACCAGACCCGAGACCGGGCCCATACCGAGCATGTCGAGCGTGGTGAAGGACTCCACCGCCACCGACGCGCCCATCACCAGCCCCAGCACGATCATCATCGGCACGGTCCCGCCGCCCACGATGACCGAGCCACGGCCCCAGGTCATGTCCGAGATGGCCCGCATGGTCTCCGCGCGATAGCGCTTGAGCGTCAGCGGAATCGACGAGAGCACCTGCCAGACGAACGCGAGCGTGAAGCCCAGGTTCTCCACGCGGCGCAGGATCCGGCCGCGGCGGCGGTAGGCGCGTGCGGCCCAGCCCAGCCCCTTGGGTACATAGGTAGCCGACATCAGGCCAGCCTCGTGGGCAGGAACAGATCGGTGAGCTGGGTCGCGACCAGGTTCACGGTCACGATCGACACCACCGACAGCACCACCGCGGCGTTCACGGCGTCGGCGACACCCCGCGGGCCGCCCTTCGCCTCGAGCCCGCGCTGGCAGGCGATGATCACCACGAGGAACCCGAAGATGACGGCCTTCAGCAGCGACACCCACACGTCGGCGGTGGTGGTGAAGGATCCGAAGGTGGTCCAGTAGGAGCCCGGCGTGACGCCCTGCCCGCCGATGGCCACGCCGTACCCGGCGAGCACGCCCACGAAGATGATGAGCACGTTCAGCAGCGGCGCGACGAAGACCATGGCCACCAGGCGCGGGATCACCAGGCGGTGAATCGGGCTGATGCCCATGGTGTTCAGCGCGTCGATCTCCTCGCGGATGGTGCGCGCACCCAGATCCGCCGCCAACGCCGCGGCTCCCGCGCCGCCCAGCAGGAAGCCGGTGGCCAGCGGCGCGCCCTGCTTGATGACGCCCAGGCCGCCGGTCGCGCCCAGCAGCGAGTCCGCGCCGAGGGTGTGAATCAGATTGCCCACCTGGACCGAAACGATGACGCCGAACGGAATGGCGATGAGCACGGCCGGAATCGCGGTGACGGTGATCAGCCGCCAAGCCTGGAGAATGGCCTCTTTCCACTGGAATTGCCGGCGCGCGATATCGGTGAAGGTGCCGATCACCGCTTCCTCGGCAATGCCGACCGCGCGGCCGAAGGTGCGCAGCGACGCCACCGCGGTGCTGGAGAAGTTGTCGCGCACGATGCGCACGGCGGACCGACTCTGGGTGGCCCGGGTCATCGCGGGACTACTTCATCAGGTCGCCGGAATCGGCGCGGGGTGACGAGCTTCAAATTTCTTCTCCGTGATCGGCAACACTGCCTGCCATCAAAGCTAATGGTTACGGCGAGTTACAACAAATCGCTTTGTGATGTGATCGAGACCTCCAAGCTACCCACCGGTACGCGATCTGTCATGCCCGGTCATTGGGACATCCATGCATGCCACATGCGGTTCTAGAACCTGTTATCAGAGCGATGTGACATCCTGTGTGACTCACAGCACCCCATCGGCGAACCCTGGATGAGACCGTTTCGAGACCACCGGCCATACCGAAAGCGGAATTGAGTGATCTGGCAGCAACCACTCATTTCCCATCGAACCCACGCGTAACCCGGAGGCGGCGTGTTCACTGTCGCTGTGGACAACACGGTGTCGGCGGTCCTCCATGCGATCGAGACCGGCGACTGGGCGGAATTCGCCAAACTGGTGCACCCGTATGTGCATTGGACCGAGGACGGGACGACCACTCGCGGCCGCACCCGGGTCATGGCGCTGCTATCCCGGCACGATGCGACGAAACCCGCGGCCTCTTACGAACTGCGCGACGGCCAGGTCTACCGCTGGACCTCGTGACCGGGCCCGACGACCGGGGACCGGTCAGGGGCTGACCGCCAGAAATACGAAGCCCGAGAACAACACCAGGTGCACGCAGCCCTGGAGCAGGGTCGCGCGGCCCGGCACCACGGTCAGCGCGCCGACCACCACGGTCAACGCCAGCAGCACCATCTGGGTCGCGCCCAGGCCCAGCATGAGCGGGCCCTCGATCCAGATCGAGGCCAGCGCGATGGCCGGAATGGTCAGGCCGATGCTGGCCATGGCCGAGCCCAGCGCGAGGTTCAGCGAGATCTGCACCCGATCCCGGCGCGCGGCGCGCACGGCCGCGATGGTCTCGGGCAGCAGCACCAGCAGCGCGATCACCACGCCGACCGCGGACTGCGGCAGACCGGCCGCGGCGATGCCGGATTCGATATTCGGCGAGACCACCTTGGCCAAGCCCACCACGCCGATCAAGGCAACCAGCAGCAAACCCAGACTCAGCAGCGCCTGCTTCCTGGTCGGCGGCTCGTCGTGTTCCTCCTCGGCCGCCGTCGACGCGCCCTCGACGGGGAGGAAGTCGTCCGGATGCCGGACCGTCTGGACCATGACGAACACGCCGTAGAGCACCAGCGAGGCCACCGCGGCGAAGATCAGCTGCGAGGCCGAGAAGACCGGGCCGGGCTCGCTGGTGGTGAAGGTCGGCAGCACCAGACTCAGTGTCGCGAGCGTGGCGACGGTGGCCAGGGCCGCGCCCGTGCCCTCCGCATTGAAGACCGCCACCCGCCGTCGCAGCGCGCCGACCAGCAGTGACAGCCCGAAAATGCCATTGCACGTGATCATTACGGCCGCGAAGACGGTATCGCGGGCCAGCGAGGCCGCCTTCTCGCCGCTCGAGATCATCAGCGTGACGATCAGCCCGACCTCGATGATGGTCACCGCCACCGCCAGGATCAGCGACCCGAACGGCTCGCCCACCCGATGCGCCACGGTCTCGGCGTGATGCACCGCCGAAAGCACCGCGCCGATCAGCCAGACCGCCACCAGCACCGCCAGCAGGGAGCTGAGTTCGCGGCCCCAGGCGGCGGCCAGTACCACGCCCGCCACCAGCGGGAGGATGACCGACCAGTACCGACTGCAGAAACGCACCATGATCTCCATCGTTCCAGCAAACCGTCCGCATACCCCGCAAATGGGAGCCATCCCTCCCCCGGTCGCCCTACCGCATGACCGCCCGCCGGTAGATTAGGCTGCCCACGTGGACGACACCACCGGAACCGACACGACCACGGCACAGCCGCATCCGCACGAGCCGCACGACACGAGCTTGGCGGCCAAGCTCAACTGGCTGCGCGCGGGTGTGCTGGGCGCGAACGACGGCATCGTCTCCACCGCGGGCCTGGTGGTCGGCGTCGCGGCCGCCTCCACCGACAGCAGCGCCATCCTCACCGCGGGCATCGCGGGCCTGGCCGCGGGCGCGATCTCCATGGCCGTCGGCGAGTACGTCTCGGTCAGCACCCAGCGCGATACCGAACGCGCGCTGCTGTCCAAGGAGAAGCGGGAACTGGCCGAGGAGCCGGAATTCGAACTCGCCGAACTCACCCAGATCTATCGGGACAAGGGACTGCGGCCCGAGACCGCGCGCAAGGTGGCCGAGGAACTCACCGCCCACGACGCCTTCGCCGCCCACGCCGAGGCCGAATTGGGTTTGGACCCACACGAACTGACCAACCCCTGGCATGCCGCGGTGTCCTCGGCGATCTCCTTCACCCTGGGTGCGATCCTGCCGATCCTCGCGATCCTGCTGCCGCCGACGCAGTGGCGAATCCCGGTCTGTTTCGCCGCCGTCCTGCTGGCGCTGGCCGTCACCGGCTCGGTGAGCGCCCGGCTCGGCGGCGCCAATCCGCAGCGGGCCGTGCTGCGGGTCGTGCTGGGCGGCGCGCTGGCCATGGCCGTCACCTACGGGATCGGGCAGCTCGCGGGCGTTTCCGGCATCTAGCCGACGGCGGGAGCCGAATCATCCTGCGGCGCGGCCAGATCCGACGGCGGGGGCACGTCCGGCGGAGCCGACGCGGGCTGGGCGGCGGGCACATCGATCGGGACCGCGGGCTCGGGGCCGATCACGATCGGGATATCCACCGGATGCGGTGCGACGGGCGCGGGCGGCGGAACCGCCGCGGCGGGCGGGGCCGGATTCGCGGCGGGGGCGGCCGGAAGCTGTTCGGCGGGAGCGACATCGGGTGGGCGACGGCCGGGCACCGCGTGGTCGTGGCGCGGCCGCACGACATTGACGATGGAGCCGTCGGCCACCGGGCGATCCCCGGAACCGGTGAGCAGCATGCCCGCGCCCACGCCCGTGGTCATCAGGGCGGCGACCAGAACCACCAGGGCCAGCCGACGGGGATCGAGATCGCCCGGATCGCGCTGGATCTCGTCGACGGTGCCGAGCATGGCCGTCCTCCTTCGGATTCCGGGCCGCGACCTCAAGGAGCGGGCGGCGGCGGGGGCGGGGGTGGGGGCAGCAGGAACGGGAGGATCGGGGCCAGGATGTCGGGCAGCGCGGGCGGGGCGGGAGCGGGTGGCGGCGGCGGGGCCGCGGCCGATTCGGTGGTCGCCTCGACCGGGGCGGGCGGAGCGACATATTGCTCGGTTTGCGGTGCGGGAGCGGGCATCTGCACCGGGGCGGCCGGAGCGGGCGCCGGTGCGGGCGCGGGCGGCGGCACCTGGGCCTTGACCGGCTGGGTGGTGCTCGAGGACGGGGTACCGGTCTCGTCGACCCCGCCCGGATTGTGCAACCCGGCGCGCAGGGTGCCGCCGATCAGGGCGACGACCACGCCCATGGCGAGGATGACCAGACCGACGAGCGCCTTCGACGACATCTCCCCCGGCGCGGCCAGGCCGGGCGTGCCCTCGGCGGTGACCGGGTCGTCAGCGGAGGCGGTGGCGAGTCGATCCCGCACCACCTCGGGTTTCCCACGAACCGCACCCACCGCCACCCGGGAACTCCTTCGAGTCGAAGTACACGCCCGCCGATCCGAAATGCTTCTCCTTCAAGGAACCGTACACAGATTTGCCAGGGGGCTGAACGGGCTACACGGTAAGGAAATAGTTCCAGGTGGGTATCTATTCGTACCGATTGCCAATAAGTAGCGGCTAGTCGACCGCTATCACCACCTTGCCGAACGGGTCGCCCTCGGTGAAGTAGCGGTAGGCCTCGACCGCCCGCTCGAAGGGGTAGACGCGGTCGATCACCGGGCGCATGCCGTGTTCGGCGATGGCGGCGTTCATGGACTCCAGATCCGCGCGGCTGCCGACCGCGATGCGGCGCAGGCCCACATACTTGCCGCCCAGCTGATCGGGATGCTGCTGACCGGGCGCGGCCGGGAACGCGCCGATCAGGACCACCTCGCCGTTGTAGGCGGTCGCCGCAAGGGATTTCGGCAGGGTCAGCTTGCCGACCGCCTCGACCACCCGATCGACGCCGAGCCCGCCCGTGAGGTCCAGCACCGCGTGCTCCCAGTCCGGAGTCTGCTTGCGGTCCACCACCTCGCCCGAGCCGAGCTTGCGCAGCCGCTCACCCTTCTCCGGCGAGGAGGTGATCGAAATGACCCGCGCGCCCAGCATTTTCGCGTGCTGCACCGCGAACAGCCCGACCGGCCCGGTGCCGACGGTCAGCACCGTATCCTCCGGCCCGACCGGGACCGGCTTGGTCAAGGCCGCCCACGCCACCAGTCCGGCGCAGGTGAGCGCGGCCGCCTCGGCGTCGGCGAGGTGCGCGGGCACCTGAACCACCGACTCCTCCTCCAGTAGCACGTAGGTCGCGAGCCAGCCGTCGTGGGTCGCGCCGTACTGGCGGCTGCCCAGCTCCTGATTCTGCTTGCCGTCGACCCAGCTCACGAAGTAGGTGCCCATCACCCGGTCACCCAGCGCGGCGCGGGTGACGCCCGAGCCCAACGCGATGACCTCACCGACCCCGTCCACCAGCGGCGCCACGCCCGGCCGCGCCGGGATCGGATAGGTGCCCTCCATGAGCATGATGTCGCGCCGGTTCAGCGAGGCCGCCCGCACCCGCACCAGCACCTGATGCGACCCGGGTACCGGAGCCCGCTGCACCCGGGTGCTCAGACCGTCGCGTCCGCGCAGCGGTTCCAGTTGGTAGACAACACCATTCGCGTTCCGCTTGTGTCCTTCAGTCATGACATCGAGTCTGTGCCGCGCCCGTCGGCCGCGCGATTCCCCGCAGGGAATGAGCGAGCCGCGGGCCGCGTCATAACCTTCGGGCAAGGCGCGGGTCATTCCCTCGAGGGAATCGCGGGGCCGCCCCCGCGCCCGCAGAGTGGAGGTATGACGATCATGGCCGTGGCGACCACAGCCACCCCGTTCGCACAGCAGTTGCGCGGCTGGCGCACGCGCCGACGCATCAGCCAGCTCGATCTGGCGATTGCCGCCGAGACCAGCCAGCGGTACCTGAGCTTCCTGGAGCAGGGGCGCTCGCATCCGGGACGGACCATGGTGGTCCGGCTGGCCGAGGTGCTCGGGCTGGAGCTGCGGGAACGCAATGCGCTGCTGCTGTCCGCGGGGTATGCGCCGATCTTTCCCGAATCCTCGCTGGACGCACCGGAACTCGAGGCGGTCCGGTACGCACTGGAGACCATCCTCGAGGGACATCTGCCCTATCCGGCGGTGGTGACCCGACCGTTCGGCGTGCTGGTGGCCGCCAATCCGGGCTTCGCGCTGCTGACCGAGGGCTGTGCGCCCGAACTGCTGCGAGCGCCGAGCAATGTGCTGCGGCTGGCCCTGCACCCGGACGGCCTGGCGCGGCGGGTACTGAACCTGCCGGAGTGGGGCCGCCACATCACCGACAGCCTGCGCAATCGGGCGGGCCGCAGCCCGAATCCGGAGCTGGACGCGCTCATCGCAGAACTCGAAGGCTATCTGCCGCCGGTGGATCCGGGTCCCGGCCACCTCGGCTTCGCGGTGCCGCTGCGGCTGCGGTCGGAGGCGGGCGAGCTGCGGCTGATCACCACCCTCACCTCGTTCGCCACGGCCACCGACATCACGCTCTCGGAGCTGCACCTGGAGGCGTTCCTGCCCGCCGACCAGGCCACCGCCGAGATGCTGCGCGAACGGTTCGCGCCCGCCTAGAGATTCACCGGGCCGTCGGGGGCTTGCGGCAGGCGCGCGCCGATGTGACCGTCGGGCCGGACCAGCAGCGCCCCGTCCGGGTCGATTCCGTACAGCTCGGCGTGACCCTCGGGCAGGGACTCGAAACGCAGGGGAAGCGTTGTGCCGATTCGCTTTTCCCAGCCGCCGGGGTCAGGGGTGAGCACGGTGAACCACTCCCCGAGCGCGTCGAGGCTGGAACGGCCCGGCGCCAGCCAGCAGTGCGGCAGCCGGGCTCCCGGCCGCCCGCTCGGCAGGTAGGCCGCCGCATCGTCCGGCGGTGGCGGGCTGCCGTCGGGCCGGACGGCGGCGGAGTCGTAGGAGACGCCCAGAATCAGCCCAATCTGGTCGAAATACCGCTCCGACCAGGGTAGTTCGACCGCGCCCCCGGTATCCCCGGCGGCCCGCTGCGCGCGCCGCGCGAGCTGTGCGGCGCGCACCCGCTCGGCATTGGTCACCGCCTGCCGCAGGGTCCGGTGGGCGACCGGAAGCCGTTCCGTCTCATAGGTTTCCAGCAGCTCCGGTGCGGCCCAGCCGCGCAGCGCTCCGGCCAGATTCCAGCACAGGTTGTGCACGTCGGCCAGGCCCGCGTTCATGCCGAGACCGCCGAGAATGGGCACCGTGTGCGCGGCGTCCCCGGCCAGGAAGATCCGCCCGTGTCGAAGGCGTTCGGCCACAAAGGCGTTCATCACCCAGCGCTGCACCCGCACGACCTCCACCGCGACCCGGATATCCGGGCCGAGCGCGTCGGTCACCCGCGCGGACCAGTCGACCTCGCCGCCGCGCGACGCGGGCCCGAACCAGGCCCAGCCGCCCTCCGGATACAGCGGCAGGAACGACCCGTTCGTGGTGAAGTAGACCCCGGCGGGCTGGTCGGCGCACCAGCGGCCGAGATCGGCGTCGAAGACCACGGTGGTGGACTCACCGAGGGCTCCCGGACCGGTGGTGGCGATCCCCAGCCGCTGCCGCACAGTGGAATTCGCGCCGTCCGCGGCGAGCACATACCGGGCGCGGACTCGCGACTCCGCCGTCGTGTCGCGGTCGACGAGGGTGGCAGTCACGCCGTCGTCGTCCTCGGCCAGGTCCACCAGGTCGACTCCGAACCGCAGTGGTGCGTCCGCGGCGGCGAGCAGTGTCGGTTCGAGGCGATCCTGCGAGGTGAGCACGCCGATCTCCGGGCTCTCCGGAATGGGCGCACGGACCCCGACCATGGCCTCGGTGCCGAAGTCGCTGTCGCTCAGCGTCTCCCGGAAGCGCACCCGGCCGAACTCCGGTCCGAACGCCCGTTTCCGGACCGTCTCGGCCAGGCCCAGCTGTCGGAAGATCTCCATCGATCGCACATTGACCAGGCGGGATCGCGGAAAGGGCGACAGCTCGCGACGCCGCTCCACCAGCAGGGTCCGCACTCCCCAGCGGTCCAGCAGCGCGCGGGCGGTGAGTCCGACCGGACCTCCCCCGACGATCAGCACCTCGAACTCCTCGTGTGCCACCACCCGAGTGTGCCGCCGACGGGCGAAAACCGCCAACGACGGCGCGCTGCATCGATTACGGCCAACCACTTGTCGCCCAATACTCGTAGACGTATATTCGTAGACGAGTAAGGAGGTGCCGGATGGCCCGCAAGCGCAAGGTCGCCAACCTGATGGGTCTGGCGGTGCTCTCCGCCGTGGTCGTGCAGCCCATGCACCGCTACGAGATCGCTGCCAGATTGCGGGCGTGGGGCAAGGACACCGACATGAGCATCAAGTGGGGTTCGCTCTACACGGTGGTGGACAACCTCACCAAGCACGGCTTCCTGGAGATCACCGGCAGCGAGCGGGACGGGGCCCGGCCCGAGCGGACCATCTACCGGATCACCGACGCCGGGCGGGCCGAACTCACCGACTGGACAAGGGAACTCGTCGCCGAGCCGGAACCCGAGAAGGGCCGTTTCCTGGCGGGGCTGTCCGTACTGTCGGTGCTGCCGCCGGACGAGGTCATCGACCTGCTCACCCGGCGAATCACCAAGCTGGACCGGACCATTGCCGATGGCCGCGCCCAATTGGCCGCTCTGGAAGGCACAGTGCCGCGCCTTTTCCTGGTCGAAGACGACTATGAGCTGACCATGCTGAGCGCGGAGGCCGATTGGGCTCGCGCCCTGCGCGATTCACTGGCCGACGGCAGCTTTCCCGACGTGGAGGGCTGGCGTGCCTGGCATCGCGACGGCGTCATGCCACCGGAACTCATCGAACTGGCGGAAGGGGGAACACCCGCAACGCAGGCCGAGCACGACCGATAACTCGCTCGGCCCTGCCGACCTTTACGAAACCGGGCTCCGGCGGGGGTGCTGCAACACCGCCACCGAAGCCCGGGAACACACCGTCTCGAACCGCGTCCGTGCAGGCGAACCCGGCACCGAGTTTGGCAACTACAGGATAACTGGGTTCTCCATACGCGCGCCGGTTCGGGGTTTTTCCGAAACCTTCGAACACCTCCCTGGAGGAGAACCATGTCCATCAACTCGGCAATCGTCATCGGCGGCGGTATTTCCGGACCGGTCACCGCCACCGCCCTCCATCTCGCCGGGATCGACGTCACCGTCTTCGAGGCCTACCCCGGCCCGGCCTACGGCATCGGCTCCAATCTGGCGCTCGCGCCCAACGGGGTGGCCGCACTCGAGATCGTCGGGGCCGCCGACGCGGTGCGCGCCCACGCCGTACCCATCGCCAAGTCCTCGATGTCGGTGAACGGCAAGAGTTTCGACCTGCCCGGCCTCACGAACATCGCGCCGCTGCGCGCGATCGACCGTCCCGTCCTGCACCGGGTGCTGCACGACAATGCGGTCGCCGCGGGCGTCCAATTCGAATACGACAAGCGGCTGATCGATGTCGAGGAACACGCCGGCGGGGTGACCGCCCGGTTCTCCGACGGCAGCACCGCCACCGCGGACGTGCTCATCGGCGCGGACGGAATCCGTTCCACCGTACGCACACTCGTCGATCCGAAGGCTCCCGGACCGACCTACCTGCGCATGCTCGGCCTCGGCGCGTACGTCGACTGCGACCTCGACCTGGAGCCCGAGCGGATGACCTTCGCCTTCGGCAAGCGGGCCTACTACCTGTACTGGCCCATGCCCGACGGCCGGGTCGCCTGGGGCGCGAATCTGCCCAGCGAACAGTACTTTTCGCTGACCGAGGCGCGAGCCGTGCCGGTCGAGCGGTGGCTGGACCGGTTGCGGACGGCCTACGCCGGGGAGGAGCCCGGCGAGCTGCTGGCCCGCAGCACCACCCCCGAGCAGCTGGCCGTGGTCGGGGCGCTGCACGTCATGCCGTCGGTGCCGCACTGGCATCGGGGGCGGATGGTGCTCACCGGCGACGCCATCCACGCGCCCAGCAACACCTCCGGGCAGGGTGCGTCGCTGGCCATCGAGAGCGGTATCGAGCTGGCCCGCTGCCTGCGCGACATCGATGATCCGGCACGGGCTTTCGCCACCTACGAGGCGCTGCGCCGGCCGCGGGTGGAGGCGGTGGCGGCGCGGGTCGCGCGAATGAACCACACCAAGGCCGCGGGTCCGGTCACCCGCAAGGCCATGCAGCTCATGATGCCCATGATGTTCAAGCGCATGGATCCGGAGAAGCTGATGGGTCACGAACAGCGCTTCCGCATCGACTGGGACACCACGGTGCGGCCGGTCGCGGTCAACGCCTGAAACTCCCGGTAGCGCAATGCCCCGCCGCGTTCGTGCGGCGGGGCATTGTCGTGCGTTCGGCGACGGCGGGTGTTCAGCGCCCGGCGGGCAGCGCGTCCGGGCGGTCGGCCTCGTCCAGCAGCTTGGTGGCGATATTGTCGATGGCCTGATCCAACAGCGCGTGCTCGACGGGATCGGCGGAATCCCAGTCGGTGAGCTGGGTTTCGAGCCAGCGCTTCCACGCGCCGCGCACCCGATCGACCTCTTCGACACCCTTGTCGGTGAGGTTCAGCTCGTCGCCGTCGCGGCGCAGCAGGCCGTCGCGTTCGGCCTTGTCGTAGACCGGGCCGATCAATTCCGTCGGGATCCAATGGGTTCGGGCGATGTCGTCGATGGTGGCGGTGCCGCGCAGCCGGTTGTACATGCGCACCTGACCCAGCGCCCAGGCCTCGTCGCGGCCGAGCGAACTGCCCGCCGCCGCGAGGATTCCCGGATCCGGGACGGTATTGTCGCGCAGCTTGCGCAGCACCCGCGCGACGCAGCGCTCCAGCTGTACCAGGCGGTCCGCGGAGTCCGGCATGGCGAACTGCTCCCCCACGTCGGTGGCCTCGGCCCGCGCGCTGTCGCGCAGCTTCACCTGCTTCAGCAGGAACGCCACCGCGAAGCCGAGCAGCGCCACCGGCACCACCCAGCGGAAGACGAAGTCGATGGAGTCGGCGTAGGCCTGGATGATCGACGCGGACTGCGTCTTCGGCAACTCGCGCAGCAGCTGCGGATTCTGCGCGGCCTCGGGCGGCACCCGCGATTCGATCAGCGCCGCTTCGAGGTTGGGCCGCAACCGATTCGAGTAGAGGGTGCCGAACACGGTGGTGCCGAAGGCGCTGCCGATGGTCCGGAAGAAGGTGACACCGGAGGTCGCGGTGCCCAGATCCGAGTACGGGACGCTGTTCTGCACGGCGATGGTCAGCACCTGCATGGCCAGGCCGACGCCCAGGCCCAGGATCAGCATGTAGACCGACATGACCCAGAAGCCGGTGCCGGGCCCCATGGTCGACATCAGGTACAGCCCGACCGCCATGATGGCGCAGCCGATGATCGGGAAGATCTTGTACTGCCCCGTCTTCCCGACGATATTGCCCGACAGGATCGAGGTGAAGAACAGCCCGACCACCAGCGGCAGCGTGCGCACGCCCGACGCGGTCGCCGAAACACCCTCCACGTATTGCAGATACGCGGGCAGATAGGTCATCGCGCCCAGCAGCGCGAAGCCGACGATGAAGCTCAGGATCGAGCACACCGTGAAGACATTGCTGCGGAACAGATGCATGGGCAGCATCGGTTCGGGAGCCCGCAGTTCGGCGAACACGAACGTGGCCAGCAGCACCGCCGCGGCGGCGAACAGGCCGATGATCATCGACGAACCCCACGCGTATTCCTGTCCGCCCCATTCCAATCCGAGGATCAGGCAGGTGACGCCGACGGCCACCAGCGCGATGCCCAGGTAGTCCACGATCGGCTTGACGGCCGCCCTGGTCATCGGAATGGTGCGGGCCGCCAGCGCGATCATGACGATCGCGATGGGGACGTTCACGTAGAAGCACCAGCGCCAGCTCAGATGGTCGGTGAACAGGCCGCCCAGCGTCGGGCCGATCACCGTGGTGATGGCGAAGATCGCGCCCAGCCCACCCTGGTACTTGCCGCGTTCGCGCAGCGGGATCACGTCGGCGATCAATGCCATGGAGGTGACCATGAGCCCGCCCGCGCCCAGACCCTGGATGGCGCGGGCGAAGATGAGCAGGGTCATGCCGTGCGCGAGCCCGGCCACCATCGAGCCGATGATGAAGATCGCGCCGCTGAGCTGGAAGACCAGCTTGCGGCCGAACAGGTCGCCGAACTTGCCGGACAGGGCGGTGGCGATGGCCTCGGCCACCAGGTACGAGGTGACCACCCAGGCCATGTGCCCGGCCCCGCCCAGGTCCGCCACGATGGTCGGCAGGGCGGTGGAGACGATGGTGGAGTCGAGCGCGGCCATGAGCATGCCGAGCGCGACGGTTCCGAAGATGACGTTTCTGCGCGCCTTGCTCAGCGGCTGCGGCGCGACGGGCTGCTCGGCGGTGGCGCTGGCACCGGTCATCGGCCCAGTATGTTGGGCGCGTCGGCCGAGGTATGGCAACGACACGGCAAACCGACGGATCGGACAGGGCGACCGATCAGTTCACCCGCACCGCGTACCCGCCCAGCGCGGGTTCGAGGGTGTCGAAAGCGGCGGCGGCAAGCTCGGTCAACGCCGTCGCGATGGCCTCGTTCGACTCCCCCTCGACCGTGCGGCGCAGCACTTCCTCGAACAGGATCCGATGCACGCCGCCGAGCAGCGCGGCCGCCACCCGTGCCGTGAAATCCTCTGTGGGAGTAGCTGTTTCCTCGGCCAGAGTGTCGGCCAGCAGGCGCTCGCGATCCTCGTGGAACTCCCGCAACCGCGCCACCAGGGCCGGGCTGCCGGTGAGCAGGGCGGCGAAATCCGGGCCCGAGAAGCCCGCGAGCACGGCATCCTTCCCGGCGATCGCGGCGAGATAGGCCCGTCGCAGCGCGGCCAGCGCCGACTCACCCGGATCCCGCTCACGCACCGTCGCCGCCGGACCCGATATGAAGGCTTGGTGAATATCCAGCACCAGGTCTTCCTTGCGCGGGAAGTAATTGGTCACCGTCATTTTGGCGACCTCGGCGGCCTCCGCGATCTCGGCGATGGTGACACTGTCGTACCCGCGTTCCAGGAACAGCCGGGTCGCGGTGTCGGAGATGTTCTGCCTGGTCAGCAGCTTCTTGCGCTCGCGCAGGCCCAGTGGCGCGCCGGTCGGCGAGGGTGTCATGAACTCAATATCAACATCTTTTTAGGACTGTCACAAGTTTCCGGTCCGGGGCTCCGGGGTATCGCCGGGAACTTACTCTGAAGTAAGGTCGAACAAACGACTCGAATTGTGAGGTCAACAGCCATGGCATGGAAGCCCAGCGAAATCTCGAACCAGTCCGGTCGCACCTTCGTGATCACCGGCGCCAATGGCGGGCTCGGCGAGCAGACCACCAAGGTGCTCGCGGGCAAGGGCGCCACCGTCATCATGGCCTGCCGCAATGCCGCCAAGGCGCAGGAGGTGGCCGACCGCATCGACGGTGACGTGCGGGTGGCGGCGCTGGACCTGGCCGACCTCGCCTCGGTGCGGCAATTCGCGGACAGCCAGGGCGAATTCGACGTCCTCATCAATAACGCGGGCCTGATGAACATTCCGTTCTCGCGCACCAAGGACGGGTTCGAAACCCAGTGGGGCGTCAACCATCTCGGCCATTTCGCGCTGACCGGGCTGCTGCTGGACAAGATCGGTGACCGGGTGGTCACCCTGGCTTCCATCGCCCACAAGCAGACCCCGAAGCTGTGGATCGACGACCTCAACTACGAGAATCGCCGCTACCAGCGCAATCTCGCCTACGCCCAGTCCAAGCTGTCCAACCTCATGTTCGCGCGCGAGCTCGAGCACCGGCTCGAGGCGGCCGGTTCCACCAAGCGCTCCTACGCCGTGCACCCCGGCGTCTCGGCCACCGACCTGTTCGCCCGCACCGAAACCCCCCTCGACAAAATCTCCAAGCCGTTCATCCGGATCGTCGGCCAGTCGCCCTTCCACGCCGCCTACTCCTCGCTGTTCGCGGCCACCGAACCCGACGCGGACCCGAACATCTACTGGGGTCCGACCCGCTTCTTCGGCAGCCAGGGCCCGGTCGAGGCGTCGCCGTCGAGCAAGATTTCGCGGGATCCGGAACTGCTGCGGCGGCTCTGGGAGGAGTCCGAGCGTCTGACCGGCGTCACATACAAATTCTGATCGGCAGACCTGCCTACTACGAGGGCCGTAGTAGGCAGGTACCGTGGAGTCCGTGTCCGCTCCCCAACGCCGTCCGGCCCTGATTATCTTCGTGATCGTGGCCTTCCTGGCGTGCCTGGGGCTGGGCTACTGGCAGTGGACCCGGTTCGAATCGGGGGGTGGCACCTATCAGAATCTGGGCTACGCGCTGCAATGGCCGTTGTTCGCCGGGTTCGTGGTGTGGGCCTACGTCCGATTCGTGCGGCTGGAGAACGAAGCCGGGACGGACGAGAGCGCGCCGAGTCCCGAAGTCGCCGAGTCCGCGCCGACCGCCGCCCGGCCGCGCCGGCCGAAATCGGCGGCGCCGCGCGAGATCCCGGCGGGCCTGCTGCCGGAGCGACCCAGGGCGGTCCGGGACCAGGATCCGGAACTCGCCGAATACAACAGGTACCTGGCCGAATTGCACGCCCAGGACATGGACGACAAGGTCCGTGACGCCGGGCTGCACCACACCGAGAGGAGCGCCGGTTGAGCACCAGCGACAACTCCCCAGCATCCCCCGTCGCCGGCGAGACCACCGTGCTGGCTCCCCGCCCGCTCGGCGCCGCCGCGCCCGAGAAGATCCGCGGCGCACTGATCCGCTACCGCGTGCTGGCCTACATCACCGGTGTCTGGCTGCTGGTGCTGTGCGGCGAGATGATCTACAAGTACGCGATCCTCGACGATTCCAGCACCGCACCGCACTGGCTGTTCTACATCGGCCAGGTGCACGGCATCTTCTACATGATCTACCTGGTCTTCACCATCGACCTCGGCATCAAGGCGCGCTGGAAGCCGCTCACCACGGCGCTCACCTGCCTGGCGGGCACGATCCCGTTCGCCTCCTTCGTCTTCGAGCACTACCGCACCCGCGAGGTGAAGGCCCTCACCGCCTCTCCGCGACTTTAGCGGGCGGCTCAGGAGCCGTTGACTCTCGTGCACCCGTGCCGACGGTCAAGTGCCGAAACAATTTTGGACGTACCCGGGGAGTTACCCCGGACGGCACGAAATCACTTGTCGCGCACTCGATCGAGAGACAAGCGAACAGCCGCAAGGGGTTCGGGGTTCCGCCTCGAACCCCTTTCTCATGCCAGCAGTTCTCGGACGACGGCGTCGGTCCACCAGTGCTGGACCCGGTCCGGGGACCAGCCGCGCTCGGTGGTGAGGGTGGTGTAGGTGTCGATATTGCACAGGGCCGCACAGAGATCCACGGCGGTGGGGATATCGAGTCCAGGACGCAGGGCACCGTCGGGCCAGGTCTCGAAGACCCGAGCGTCCACGCGGCGGTGCACGACTCCGAGCGGGCCGACGGCACCGCCTGGTCGCTGGTCGGCCTGGCCGGATTGATCATGCAGACCGTCACCTTCGCGGCGGTCACCGGGATTCGCTTCACACTCACCGCGATTCCGGATCACGGCGGACCGGTCGCGGCCGGACTCTGGACGCTGCACAATGCCCTGTTCATCGGCAATGGCGTGTTCCTGACCCTCGCCCTGCTCGGGCTGTCGGTCGCGGGCCGCCGCGCCGGTCTGCTGGCGCGATGGCATGCGAACCTCGGATTCACCTCTGCTGCAGTCCTTTTCGCGTGGTCGGCCGCGGCGCCGATGCAGCTCGAGCACCGCAGCCCGCTGGGCCTGATCGGACTCGTCGGCTGGCTGCTGTGGGTGGTCTGGGTCGCCACCTACGGCGTCACCCTGATTCGCCTGCGCCCCGGCGTGATCCCGGTCGCCGCCTGATCCACCGTCACCGCCTGATCGCCGAGGGGTCGATCCGGCGGCGGGCCCGGCCCGCCCTGGAAGTCGCCCGGGCCGGGCGGGGGGCTCAGGGCGGGATGCCATGGCCGACCGCTGAGATCAGCAGACGGCCATGGCAATTCCCGTCGAGGCAGCCAGTTCAGTCGGCCGAGAGGGCCGCCAGGGCCGGGAGGAGTTGGCGCAGGGCGCGGCCGCGGTGCGAGGCGGCGTCCTTCTCGGCCGGGGTGAGCTGGGCGGAGGAGACTTCGCCGCCGTCGGGGAAGAACAGCGGGTCGTAGCCGAAACCGCCGTCGCCCACCGGCTTGCGACCGATGACGCCCGGCCATTCGCCGCGCACGACCTCCTCGACGCCGTCGGCGACCAGGGCGCAGGCGGAGACGAAGCGGGCGCCGCGGCGCTCGTCGGGGACGTCGCCGAGCTGGGCCAGCAGCAGGGTGTTGTTGGCCTCGTCATTGCCGTGCGCGCCCGACCAGCGCGCCGAGAGCACGCCGGGCATGCCGTTGAGCGCGTCCACCGACAGGCCGGAATCGTCGGCGACGCAGGGCAATCCGGTGGCGGCGAAACCGTCGCGGGCCTTGGCCAGGGCATTGCCCTCGAAGTCGGGGGCCGTCTCGGGGGCCTCGTCGTAGGGCGGGACGTCGTTCAGGCCGACGATCTCGATGCCCGCGATCCCGGCCTCGGCCAGGATGCGGCGCAGCTCGTTCAGCTTCTTGGCATTGCGGCTGGCGACCAGGACGCGGCGGGTCATCGCTTCCTGGATTCCTCGGGCTCGGGCAGCACGCCCGGGTAGGGCAGCGCCAGGGCTTCCTTCTGCACCAGGAACAGCTGCTCGCAGCCCGCGAGCGCGGAATCGAGGAGCTTGTCCAGGGTGGAGCGCGGGAAGGTGGCGCCCTCGCCGGTGCCCTGGATCTCGACCAGGGTGCCGGTGTCGGTGGCGACCACGTTCATATCGACCTCGGCGCGCGAATCCTCCTCGTAGGGCAGGTCCAGACGCACCCGGCCGTCGACCACGCCGACGCTGACCGCGGCGATGGCACAGGAGATCGGTTGCGGGTCGGCCAGTTTCCCGGCCGCGCCCAGGTAGGTGATGGCGTCCGAGAGCGCCACGTACGCACCGGTGATGGCGGCGGTGCGGGTGCCGCCGTCGGCCTGCAGCACGTCGCAGTCCAGCGCGATGGTGTTCTCGCCGATGGCGGCCAGATCGATGCAGGCCCGCAGCGAACGCCCGATCAGCCGCGAGATCTCCTGGGTGCGCCCACCGACCTTGCCCTTCACCGACTCTCGGCCGGAGCGGGTGTGCGTCGCCGCGGGCAGCATCGCGTATTCGGCCGTCAGCCAGCCCAATCCGGAATCCCGCCGCCACGGCGGCACCCCGTCGGTGACGCTGGCGGTGCACATCACCCGCGTCTGTCCGAACTCCACCAGCACCGACCCCGCCGGGTGACTGGTGAATCCCCGGGTGATCCTCACTTCGCGGAGTTCGTCATCCGCCCTGCCATCGGCTCGTTTAGACACGGCCCACAGCCTAGTGGCCAGTCATCGGCCCGTGTTCACGGCTCCCCGACACTTCTGAGGTCGGCGACAGCTGATTTCGTGACGGTCGGGGTAACTCACCGGGTACGCCCAGAATCGGTTCGACACTCGACCGCAGGCACGGGTGCGAAACAGTCAACGGTAATCAGCCGCCCGCTGAAGTCCCGGAGAGGCGGGGGAGCCGGCTCAGATGTCGAAAACTTCGCCGGGCGAGACCGCGTGGACCGGGCCGGAGAAGACGGCCTTGGCTTCGGCGATGACGTCTTCGCGGGAGGTCCACGGGGGGATGTGGGCGAGCAGGAGTTCGCCGACGCCCGCCTGGGCGGCGATCAAGCCCGCCTCGTGGCCCGAGAGGTGGATGCCCGGGGGCCGGTTGGCGGGGTCGTGGGTCCAGGAGGCTTCGGAGAGGAGAACGTCTGCGCCGCTGGCCAACTCGAAGACGTCGTCGCACAGGGCGGTGTCGCCGGTGTAGACGAAGGTGCGGCCGGCGGCGGTCTCGATGCGCAGGCCGTAGGACTCCGGCGGGTGGTACATGCGGCGGGCCTCGACGGTGTGGCCGGGGCCGAAGGTGGTGGGGACGCCCGCCTGCCAGACGCGCATGTCGATGACGTCGGACCAGTCGTCGGTCTCGCCGCCGATCTCCGCGGAGGCATTGCCGATGCGCAGCGAGGTGTCGGTCGGGCCGTAGACGACGGCCTTACCGGTGGGCGGGTTCGGGTGGTAGCGCCGCCACACCAGCAGGCCCGGCAGATCCAGGCAGTGGTCGGCGTGCAGATGGGTGAGGAAGATGTCGACCTCGCCCGGATCCAGGTGGCGCTGCAGCGCGCCCAGCACGCCGGGACCGAAATCGATGACTGTCGGTGTCATATCCGGGCCGGTCAACAGGTAACCCGACGCCGGGGAATCCGGGCCGGACACGCTGCCCGAGCACCCGATCACGGTGAGGCGCATTCCCCCATGCTGCCACGCTGCATTCTCACTCAACGGAGGGATCCCCCAAATCGCCGACCGCGACCAGCGTCACCCCTGCGACGCGAGACGGCCGGCGTCAGACCCGCGACGATGACGACGTTCATTCGATGAGAGTACCCACCCGGCAACCACTCCACCTACCGCCCCGAAAAGATGGCCTTGCCAAGAGATTTCCGGGTTACTGGGCAGGACGCCCCAGAGAATGGACCCGTAGAGCACCAGCACCACCAGCCCGACCGCGATCTGCAACACATTCCGCGAGAACCAGCCCCAGCAGATCAGATATGTGAGCCAGCCGAACACCAGCACCGAGGCGCCCACCGAAACGCTGTGCGGCGGCGCGGTCAGCCACTGCCCGAGCCCCGCGATCACCCAGATGATGGCGGTGGCGGTGAGCCCGCGCCCGATCCCGGTCAGCAGTGTCAGCAGGCCGAGCACGAGCACCGGCAGCGTGTTCCCGAACAGATGCCCCCAATTGGCGTGCAGCACAGGCGCGAACAGGATCCCGACCAGCCCCTCCTCGCTGCGCGGCCGCACCCCGGCACCGTCCAGCGCGTTATCGGTGACGCTGTTGACGCCCTCCACCCCATACAGCAATGCCGTGAATCCCAACGTCAACGCAATAGCCCGCTGCCACAGCAACTTCAGTGCACCATTCCCGCCCGAAGCCACCGCACCCCCGGCCGGTTTCGCCAATTGCCCCCGCAGCCGCGCGATCCGATCCGGATCGAACGACGACCCCACACCGCCACCGCCGCTCATAGCAAGACCTCCTAGCCCACCCTGCCCCGAGCCTACCGCCGGTGCGCACCCGCCCGCCTCGGGGAAATCCCGGACCCGCGAACTCGGAGGTCGCGAGCGACCGGCCCGAGTTCCGCACCGGTCCGGTGTGGATCCACTCGTCGTTCCGGCGTGTCGGCAGGGCGGGAATGACGCGCGCCCGCTGCGTTCGGCGCAGCGGGCGCGGGCGTTCGGCGGGCTCGGGTCAGGCCCAGAGTTGGCCGTCGAGTTTTTCCTCGGCCTCCTCGAGGGTGCCGTCGTAGGCGCCGGTGGAGAGGTACTTCCAGCCGCCGTCGGCGACGACGAAGGCGATGTCGGCGCGCTGACCGGCCTTCTGTGCCTTCTTCGCGACGCCGAGCGCCGCGTGCAGGATCGCGCCGGTGGAGATGCCCGCGAAAATGCCCTCTTCGGAGACCAATTCGCGGGTACGGCGGACCGCGTCGTAGGGGCCGACGGAGAAGCGGGAGGTCAGCACGGACTCGTCGTAGAGCTCGGGGACGAAGCCCTCGTCGAGGTTGCGCAGGCCGTAGACGAGTTCGCCGTAGCGGGGTTCGGCGGCGACGATGTCGATGCCGGGGACCTTTTCGCGCAGGAAGCGGCCGGTGCCCATGAGGGTGCCGGTGGTGCCGAGGCCCGCGACGAAGTGGGTGATCTCGGGGAGGTCGGCGAGGATTTCCGGGCCGGTGGTCTCGTAGTGGGCCAGGGCGTTGGCGGGGTTGCCGTACTGGTAGAGCATCACCCAGTCCGGGTGCTGCGCGGCGATCTCCTTCGCCAGCGCCACAGCCTGATTGGAGCCGCCCGCCGCCGGGGAGTCGATGATCTCGGCGCCGAACATGGTGAGCAGCTGGCGGCGTTCCACCGAGGTGTTCTCCGGCATGACGCAGATCAGCTTGTAGCCCTTGAGCTTGGCGGCCATGGCCAGCGAGATGCCGGTATTGCCGCTGGTGGGCTCGATGATGGTGTCGCCGGGTTTGATCTGGCCCGCGGCCTCGGCCTGCTCGATCATGCGCAGCGCCGGGCGGTCCTTGATGGATCCGGTCGGATTGCGGTCCTCGAGCTTGGCCCACAACCGCACGTGATTCTCACCGTCCCACTGCGGGGACAGCTTCTTCAGCCCGACCAGCGGGGTGTTACCGAGCGTCGCGATCAGCGACTCGTAGCGCGCCACAATCAGTCGATGTCCACAGCCTGCGAACCACCGGCGACCGCCGGGAGGATCGTGACGGTGCCGCCGTCGGTCACCTCGGCCGCGAGCCCGCCGGTGAACCGCACGTCCTCGTCGTCGATGTAGATATTGACGTAGCGGTTCAGCTTGCCGTCCTTGAGCAGCTTCGCCTCCAGGCCCGGGTAGTTGGCCTCGAGGTCGGCGATGACGGCGGACAGGGTCTCGCCCTGTGCCTGAACTCGCTTCTCGCCCTTGGTGATCGGGCGCATGATGGTCGGGATGGACACGGTGACCGGCATGAGTGGGGACTCCTTGTGTTCGGGCTCAGGGGAATTCAGGCTCAGGCGGATTCGATGCCGAGGTAGGCGGCGACGATCTCGACGGGTTCCTCGGTGACCACGCCCTCGAGGATCCGGTAGCTGCGCAGCTCGTGCTGCTGCGGGTCGCGGGTGGAGACCAGCACGTAGTGGGCATTGGGCTCGGAGGCGAAGGAGATGTCGGTGCGGCTCGGGTACGCCTCGGTCGCGGTGTGCGAGTGGTAGATCACCACCGGCTCCTCGTCGGCGGCATCCATTTCCCGCCACAGCCGCAGCTGCTCGCCCGAATCGAATTCGTAGAAGGTGGGCGAGCGCGCGGCATTGATCATGGGGATGAAGCGCTCGGGGCGGTCGGAGCCCTCGGGACCGGCGATGACACCGCACGCCTCGTCGGGGTGGTCGGCGCGCGCGTGCGCGACCATCGCCTCCACGAGGTCTGCCCTGATCATCAGCACGGTCGCATCCTTCCGCTCACCACGACCCCGGCCGAACGGCCGAAACGCTGTCGTCAACAAGCTGAGAATATGCGGCTATTCCCGGTGGATCCGCTCACACCCCGCCGAACGCGTCCCGGTAGGCCGGGATGCCCGCCACCGCGGTCGCCGCGAGGATGGCGTCCACGATGGCGCGTTCCACACAGACCGCGGCGGCCGTGCACAACTGGTCGAGGATCAGCAGGTCCGCGGGGAAGGCCGGAGGCAGCGGGAAATCGGGCGGCTGCGCGGCGGTGCCGGTGGCCAGCGCGAAGAGGGTGTCGCCGTCCAGCGGCGAATGGGCCGGTCGGATGGCGCGGGCCAGGCCGTCGTGCCCGGTGGCGGCGAGCCGTTTGCAGGCGGCCGGATCCAGCGCGGCATCCGTGGCGATCACGCCGATGGTGGTGTTGAGCACGGTGCCCTTGACCGCCAGCGCATTGGCGGCCGCCAGTTGCTCGGCGGTGGGTGGCCGCAGCCCGAAGTGATCGGGCCCGTCGGTGCCCGCGCCCCACGGGAATCCGGTGCGCGGGTCGAAGACCGAACCCACCGGATTGGCCACTATCACCGCGCCGACCGTGATTCCGGCGGCCGGTCCGTCGGTGAATCGCACACTGGCCGAACCGATTCCGCCCTTGAGCGAGCCCGCCCGCGCACCCACGCCCGCGCCGACCGAACCGCGCGCGAAGTCCGCGCCCGCGTTCTCGGCGGCCATGAATCCGAAGTCGGCGTCGGGCCGAATGTGCCAGTCGCCCACCGGCAGATCGAAGATGACCGCGCCGGGCACGATCGGCACCACGCGGGCCGGATCGGCGGGATCCATCGGGATCCCCTCCTTGTGCTCCTCGCACCAGCGCATGACGCCGTCGGCGGCGGCCAGCCCGTAGGCGCTGCCGCCGGTGAGCAGGATCGCATTCGCCTGTCGCACGGTGTTTCCCGGATCCAGCAGGTCGGTCTCGCGGGTGCCCGGGCCGCCGCCACGCACGTCCACCGACGCGACCGCCCCGCCCGGCACCCGCACCACCGTGCAGCCGGTGGCCGCGCCCGCGCCGAGGGTGGCGTCCGGGTCCAGGGCATGCTGGTGGCCGACGAGCACACCGGCGATGTCGGTGATCGAATTCCGTGGTCCCGCAACGCTGTTCACGGCCACTCCTCCTGGGTGATGACGGGGTCGGGAAGCCGGCGAGGGCGAGCTAGGGCGCGAGCGCCTGGATCAGCGAGTCCTGCATCCAGGTGAGCCAGTGGTAAACCTCGAGGCTCGGCCCGCGCGGATCGTCATCGGGAAAGTGATCGGGCGTGTCGGGGGTGATCTCGAGGGCCGTGCCCAGGGCCAGGCGCACATCGTTGAGCGCGGTCAGCCAGGCGTCGGCCTGTTCGGGCGAGATGACGATCTTGCCGCCCTGCAGCGGCAGGGTTTCCAGCACCACCAGCCCGGCGGCCACCTTGGTCTCGATGATCTCCGGCTCGTGCAGGCTGCGCAGCGCGCTGTTGAGACCCGCGCGCTCGGCATCGGGGGAACCGGGTTCGGGGCGATGGAAGTCCGGCAGCAGCCGGGCCAGGCGCGGATCATCGGGCGGGGTGGTGTTGCCCGTCTGTAGCCCGGTAAGGGCGGCCAGTTCGTCCTCGGGGGCCGAGCGGGCGCGATCGGTGAGCAGTCCGGTGACCGCCCCGACCAGCGAGCGCAGCACGTCCGCCTCGTGAGCGTCCATTTCCGAACGCAGTTTCAGCCCGCCCAGGGAGTTCTTTCTGCTCCACTTCCGCACGGGGTAACCGTAGTCGTCGCGGTCAGTCGTCACGTTGCATGGTGGCCCATAGCCCCGCCGCGTGCAGCCGCTGTACGTCGTGTTCCATCTTGTCGCGGGAGCCGGCGGACACCACGGCCTTGCCCTCGTTGTGCACCTTCAGCATGAGCTCGGTTGCCTTGCCTTTGCTGTAGCCGAACAGCTTCTGGAAGATGTAGGTCACGTAGTGCATGAGGTTGACCGGATCGTCCCAAACGACGGTGACCCAGGGCCGATCCTCGGCTTCCAGAATCTCGGAGTATTCGATGGCCTCCGGTGTCGCCTGTGCCGCCGACAAAGTCACGTTCCCGGCGGCCGGACCGCCAGCGACCCGGACAACGTCGTGATTACACAGACCCATAACAACCAGGGTACGACCTGACATCACCGAAACAACAGCTGTATCCAATTGCCCTCCGCTTCGCTCCGGGCGGGTTCGCGGCCCTGTTACCTCGGCCTTCCCTCCTCCACTCCTCCGCTTCGCTCCCCCGCTCCGTCAGTCCAGGCCGAGGCGGGCCGCGAACTTCCAGTACCTGCGTCCTAGAGTGAACTCGTGATGATCGCCGACGGACTGACCAGTACCGCTCTGCTCACCGACCAGTACGAGCTCACCATGCTCGCGGCGGCGCTGGCCGACGGTTCGGCCCAGCGGCAGTGCACCTTCGAGGTATTCGCCCGCAGATTGCCGCACGGTCGCAGGTACGGTGTGGTCGCCGGGACCGGGCGATTGCTCACGGCGCTGAGCGCATTCCGTTTCGGCGCACCGGAACTGGCGATCGCCGCGAAGTTCCTGGACGCGCGCACCCTGGAATGGTTGCGCGACTATCGATTCGGCGGCGAGATCGACGGCTACCGCGAGGGTGAGCTGTATTTCCCCGGCTCCCCCATCCTCACCGTGCGCGGCACCTTCGCCGAATGCGTGCTGCTGGAAACCCTGATCCTGTCGATCTACAACCACGACAGCGCCATCGCCGCCGCGGCCGCGCGCATGGTGAGCGCCGCCGGCGGCCGCCGCATGATCGAAATGGGCTCGCGCCGAACGCGCGAACTGGCCGCCCCGGCCAGCGCCCGCGCCGCCTACCTGGCCGGATTCGACGCCACCTCCAATCTGGAGGCCGCCCGCAGCTTCGGCGTGCCCAGCGCGGGCACCAGCGCGCACGCCTTCACCCTGCTGCACTCCGGCGCGGACGGCGCGCACGAGGCGGCCGCCTTCCGCAGCCAGATCGAGGCGCTGGGCATCGGCACCACGCTGCTGGTGGACACCTTCGACATCACCCGCGGCGTGGCCACCGCCATCGAGGTGGCCGGGCCCGAATTGGGCGGCGTGCGCATCGATTCCGGTGATCTGGGCGTGCTGGCCCGGCAGGTGCGCGAGCAGCTGGACGCCCTGGGCGCGATCCGCACCCACATCGTGGTCTCCGGCGACCTGGACGAATACGCCATCGCCGCGCTGCGCGCCGAGCCGGTGGACGTCTACGGCGTCGGCACCTCACTGGTCGTCGGCTCCGGCGCGCCGACCGCGGGCATGGTCTACAAGCTGGTCGAGGTGGAGGGCGTTCCGGTGGCCAAGCGCAGCTCCCACAAGGAGTCTCGCGGCGGCACCAAGCGCGCGATCCGGCTGGTCCGCCGCACCGGCACGATGGTCGAGGAAAGCGTCTACCCCGCTTCCGCGCCGCGTCCGGAGCCCGACGGCCTCGAGATCCGGGATCTGCAGGTGCCGCTGGTGCGCAAGGGTGCGGTGGTGGCCGATCAGCCGACGCTGGCGCAGAGCCGGGAGCTGGTGGCCAAGGGGCTGGTCAGCCTGCCTTGGGAGGGTCTGAAACTGTCGGTGGGAGAGCCGGCGATTCCGACGACATTCGTGAGCTGATCCGCCGGCGCCGCCGGGCGTTCACCGCGACCACGGCGGCGACCACCGCGATCAGCGCGATCTTGCCCGCCTTGCCCGCCAATCCGATGACATGCCCGATCGCCGCGAAAATCTTGAAGTGAACCAGCGCGTGCGACGCGTCCACCATCCACTCCCCGCCGTCGAACGAGACCATGACCGCGAGCAGCGCGGCGAGCACCGCGACAGTCAGAAACCAGCGGACGACAACACGACTCATGAATCCCCCCGAGGGTCGGTGCGAGCCGCGTGGACCGGTCGAGACCCGGGCGGCACAATGCAATACGAGGGCCGAACCGTCGTGGTTCACCCAGGCACCGGGAGGACGGGCCCATGAGTCGAGCCCTGATCGTCGTCGACGTGCAGAACGATTTCTGTGAGGGCGGATCACTGGCCGTCGCGGGCGGCGCGGCGGTGGCCGAGCGCATCACCGAATACCTGGGCGTCTCCGATTACACCGCCGTCGTCGCCACCCGCGACTTCCACGTCGACCCGGGCGCGCACTTCTCCGCCACCCCCGACTATGTCGACACCTGGCCCCCGCACTGCCGCGCCGACACCCCGGGCGCGGACTTCCACCCCGACCTGAGCACCGGGCCGATCCAGGAGATCTTCTCCAAAGGTGCCTACACCGCGGCCTATTCGGGTTTCGAGGGCACCGCCACCGACGGTTCCACCACCCTCGCCGCCTGGCTGCGCGCCCGCGACATCGACGCCGTGGACGTCTGCGGCATCGCCACCGACCACTGTGTCCGCGCCACCGCCCTCGACGCCCGCTCCGAGGGCTTCGACACCCGGGTCCTCCTCGGCCTGACCGCCGCCGTCTCCCCCGACGCCCTCTCCCCCGTCCTGGCCGAACTCCGCGCCTCCGGCGTCGAACTGGCCGGGACGCTCGAGAACTGAAACCACCCCTGGGCATTGAAGTGGAGTCGCCTTCAGGTTCGCGGCCCGTCTCGTTCTGGACTGAGCGGAGCCGGGGGCGCGAAGCGGAGGGAGGGAAGCGGAGGGAGGGAAGAACGAGACCTCCCGGGCCGCGAACCCGCGGCGGCGCAGCCGCCGCAAATCAAACACTGTCGGCGCGGCGCAGTAATCTGGCCGCCGTGCCCGAACTGCCCGCCGTTCCGAAACTGTTGGCCACCGCTGTACAGGCGTTGGGAGGTAGGGAGCGCTCCGGGCAGCAGACCATGTCGGCTGCGGTCGCGCACGCGATCGACACCGGCGAGCACTTGGCCGTGCAGGCCGGAACCGGAACCGGCAAGTCGCTCGCGTACCTGGTCCCGAGTCTGCGCCACGCGGTGCGGACGGGGCGGACGGTGGTGGTCTCGACCGCGACCATCGCGCTCCAGCGGCAGTTGGTGGATCGGGATCTGCCGCGCCTGGCGGATGCGCTGGCGCCCCAGCTGGGGCGGGTGCCGCAGTTCGCGATTCTCAAAGGGCGTAACAACTATCTGTGCCTGAACAAGATCAATAGCGCGATTCCGGACGAGCCCGAGGCGGAGTTGTTCGACGCCTTCGCGATTTCCAAACTGGGCCGCGAGGTGCAGCGGCTGCACGAGTGGGTGTCCGATACCGAGACCGGGGATCGCGACGAGCTGACGCCGGGCGTGAGTGACCGGGCCTGGCGGCAGGTGAGCGTGAGTTCGCGTGAATGCCTGGGCAAGTCGCGCTGCCCGTTCGGGCAGGACTGCTTCGCGGAGAAGGCGCGCGCGGAGTCCGGGCAGGCCGATGTGGTGGTCACCAATCACGCGCTGCTGGCCATCGACGCCATCAGCGGGATCCAGGTGCTGCCCGAACACGATGTGGTGGTCGTGGACGAGGCGCACGAACTGGTGGACCGGGTGACCGGCGTGGCCACCGCGGAACTGTCCACCACCGCCATCAGCGCCGCGGCCAAGCGCTGCGCGAAGCTGATCGACGAGCAGGAGGTGGACCGCCTCGAGAATGCCGCCGAGGCCTGGCACGAACTGCTCGACGACCTGAATCCCGGCCGCTGGGACCGGATGCCGGACGGCGCGGCCCCGGTGCTCGCGCTCATCCGCGACGCGGCTTGGAACGCGCGCACGGCCCTGGCCCCGCAGGGCGGCAGTGCGGCCGCCTCCGATCCGGAGGGCGCGGCGGCCCGCAATCAGGCGCTGGCGGCCGTGGAGGAGGTGCACGACGCCGCGGTCCGCGTGCTCACCACCTACGAGGAGGCCGACCCGGCCGCGCATCGCGATGTCATCTGGCTGGCCGCCGAGGAGCTGCGCGGGGTGCCGCGCCGCACGCTGCACATGGCCCCGCTCTCGGTGGGCGGGCTGCTGCGCAGCCGCCTGTTCGGTACGGCCACGGTCGTTCTCACCTCGGCCACGCTGCAGATCGGCGGCTCCTTCGACAATCTGGCCGTCACCTGGGGCCTGCCCCCGCAGTCGGCGTCGAAGGTGGATCCCGCGCTGGCCAACGGCGCGGAGGCCCCGTCGGACGAGAAATCGCTGCGCTGGAATTCCGTGGACGTCGGCTCGCCGTTCGACCACGCCAAGTCCGGAATCCTGTACGTGGCAAAGCATCTGCCCGCGCCCGGGCGGGACGGGTTGCCGCAGTCGTATCTGGACGAGATCGAGCGGCTCATCACCGCGGCGGGCGGGCGCACCCTGGGCCTGTTCTCGTCCATGCGAGCGGCCAAGGCGGCCACCGAAGTTCTGCGTGAACGGCTCGACACACCGATTCTGTGCCAGGGCGACGACGCCACCGGCGCGCTGGTCCGGAAATTCGCCGACGACCCGGAAATCTCACTCTTCGGGACGCTTTCGCTGTGGCAGGGCGTGGATGTGCCGGGCCCGTCGCTGAGTCTGGTGATCCTGGACCGCATTCCGTTCCCGCGTCCGGACGATCCGCTGCTGGTGGCCCGGCAGCGCGCGGTGGAATCGCGCGGTGGCAATGGTTTTCTGTCGGTCGCGGCCAATCACGCGGCACTGCTGTTGGCGCAGGGCACGGGTCGTTTGCTGCGCAGTGTGGACGATCGCGGCGTTATCGCAATTCTTGATTCCCGACTCGCCACGGCGCGCTATGGCGGTTATCTCCGAGCATCGTTGCCGCCATATTGGGAAACATCCGATCCCCAAGTTGTGACAAAAGCTCTCGAACGACTGACAAATAGTGTCGCACAATTGAAATGACCCTGTGAGAACAGTCACAGGGGTGGTTCCTACTTCCGATCGAAAGTAAATTAGCTTTCGATACTCCGGTGAACCCCCAATTCCCACATCGGATGTGTCAGTTGCCCCCGCGCCAAGCCCTGCACGCGGCGCGGGGGCACCGAAACTCCTTCTCCCCCGCCTACTTCACCGCGAGCGTGACGAGCGCGGCCACCACGGCCAGCGCCACCGCCGCGGCGCCCCAGACCAGACCCTGACGCTGCCACGGACGACCGTGATCCAGCGACAGGCGACCGGGTCCGGCGAAGGCGAATGCCACCGAAGCGATGGCGTAGACCGCGGGCAGCTCCCACATCGCGAAGCCACCGCCCCGGGCGGCATTGATCGCATTGAGCATGGTGCCCAGCGCGATCGCCGCGCCGAGCGGCGTCAGCAAACCCAGCACGAGCAGCAGACCGCCGGTGATCTCACTGAGACCGGCGAGGGTCGCGAAGAACTTGCCGGGGTCGTAGCCCATGCCCACGAAGGCCTGCCCGGTGGCATCGAGGCCGTATCCGTTGAACCAGCCGAACAGCTTCTGGCTGCCGTGCACGGCCAGCAGGCCGCCGAAGCCCACGCGGGCGACGAGCAGGCCGATATCGGCGCCGGAGACGCCGTTCGAGGCGGCGGCCGGGGCGGCGGAGGTGGCGGTGTTCAGCGTTGCGGTCATGTCGGGGTCCTCGTCTTCTCGGGTCTTGCGGCTCTTCGGGCGATTTCAACCGGACCATGGTCCGCTTCGAAGCCTACAGCAGGTCCCCAACGACGTCGGGCGCGAGGCTATTCCGCCTCGCGCCCGATTCGCGCAATGAAGTCGCCCCGCGCTACTTGGCGAGGAACCAGAAGTAGTAGAGGAAGATCGCCGTGAGCGCCCACATCACCGGATGCACCTCGCGCCAGCGGCGCTTGGCCACCATGACGATCGGGTAGAACAGCAGGCCCATGGCGATGCCGTTGGCGATCGAGTAGGTCAGCGGCATCATCACCACGGTGATGAAGGCCGGCACCGCGTATTCCAGCTTGTTCCACTCGATCTCGCCCAGCGACCGCGCCAGCAGCACGCCGACCACGATGAGCGCGGGCGCGGTCACCGCCGACACGTCGGCGAAGGTGGCGAAGATCGGGAAGAAGAACAGCGCGATGAGGAACCAGCCCGCGGTGGTGACCGCGGTCAGCCCGGTGCGCCCGCCCGCCGAGACACCCGCGGTAGATTCGACATACGCGGTGGTGGAGGAGGTGCCGATGATGGCGCCCGCGGCGGTGCCGACCGAGTCGGCGGCCAGCGCCTGGCCCGCGCGCTCCAGCTTGCCGTCGTTCGTGAGCAGCCCGGCCTGCTTGGCGACACCGATCAAAGTGCCGGAGGCGTCGAAGAAGTCGACGAACAGCATGGTCAGCACGACGACCACCATTTTCCCGGTGAAGGCGTCGGGCAGGTGGATGATGGCCTGGCCGAAGGTCTGATCCAGGCCGTGCGGCATCGCGGCGATCGAGTCCGGCAGCTTCACCAGCCCGGTGACGATGCCGAGCACGGTGGTGCAGAGGATGCCGTAGAGCACCGCGCCGTGCCAGCCGAGCACCAGGAACACGACGGTCACGACCAGCCCGAACAGCGCCAGCAGGGTGGTGCCCTGGTGGAAGTTGCCCAGGTGCACAAAGGTATTCGGGTCGCTGGTCACGATGCCCGCGCTCTTGAGGCCGAGGAAGGCCACGAACATGCCGATGCCCGCGCCGACGGCCAGCTTCATCTGCATGGGGATGGCTTCGATGATCTTCTCGCGGACCTTGGTCACGGCCAGCACGAAGAAGATGACGCCGGACAGGAAGGTGCCCGACAGCGCCTCCTGCCAGGGGATGCCCATGTGCAGCACGACCGTGTAGGCGAAGAAGGCATTGAGGCCCATGCCGGGCGCGAGCGCCACCGGGTACTTGGCCCACAGGCCCATGACCAGGGTGCCGAAGATGGCGGCGACGGCGGTCGCGGTGAACACCGCCTGCACCGGCATGCCCAGGGGACCGAGGTCGCCGTGGTCGCCCAGGATGCGCGGGTTCACCGCCAGCACATAGGACATGGCCAGGAACGTGACCGTTCCGGCCATGATCTCGCGCTTGACGGTGGAACCGTGTTCGCTGATGCCGAAGTACGCGTCGACGCGCTTCTTGGTGCGCGTGCGGACGTCGGTGCTCATGTGTGTGCTGTCTCCAGTCGGAGGAAGGTACGAAGGTTGCCGTGGGCACCGTACTTGTTCCGTATGTCCGCACATGAACCGCCCCGGCGAACCGCGAGCTACCGCACTTGCCAGAGACTTGTTTTCCCGCCTCTACCAGCGCAATTAATTGGCAATTTAAATAACTACCGGCCGGTAATTAAAGACTCTTGACCCTTACTGTCTGGGACGTTACAAATACGTAATCAGCCGGGGGTTTTCAGGGGAACCGGCCAGGCAGAAGTTGTACGCCAGTGGTAACCGATGTCATCGACGCGGTCGCGGAGTTCGCGATCGGCCGCAAAGCAATCTGGGATGTCCTCGTCGACCCGCAGACCTACCCCCGGCTATTTCCCGGAATCGGCGCGTGCGAACAACTCGACACCGTGGACGCGCACCCCACGCTGAATATGCGTGTCGGCGGCAACGGTATCGAGGTCCACGTGGTGCGGGTTCAACTGCACATCACCCGCGCGGGTGAGAGCTTCGAGCTGCACTGCCCCGAGCGCGGCAGCTTCGCGGTGGTGCGGCTGCGCGGCGACGGCGAGCACACCCGCGCCTACGTCACCTATTTCAAGGCCGGGCTGGTGCATCCGCTGCTCGCGCAGTTGCCGAATTCGTCGGTGTTGGCGTGGACGCAGGCCGGGCTCAAGCGGGTCGGCGATCTGATCCTGGGCACGCCGAGCTCACTCATCGTCAATGGCGAGGATTCGCCGGTGCGGCTGCAGGCCGGGGTGGTCAAGCGGATGGTGGCCTCCGGCGTGGTGCGCACCTATCGGCCCGATGTCGGGCTCAAGCAGATCGGCGGGCTGGCCAAGTGGGGTTTCAGCCTGGCCGGCGGGTACGCGGCGGCGGCCGCGCACTCACCGCAGCGCCCGGCCGTGATCGACGACCGGTACTCCAGCACCTTCGACCAATTGAACGCGCGCAGCAGCGCTCTCGCGGGCGCGTTCACCGCGCTCGGGTTCACCGCGGGCACCACGGTCGGGCTGCTGTGCCGCAATCACACCGGCATGGTCGAGTGCATGGTGGCGGCGGGCAAGTCGGGTGCGGACGCGGTGCTGCTCAATACTGGGCTGCCCGCGCGCCAGATCGAGGAGATCGCGGCCCGGCATCGGCTCTCGGCGCTGTTCGTGGACAGCGAGTTCGAGCATCTGGTGCGGTATCTGCCGACCGACGTGCCGCGGTTCACCAGCGACGATGTGCCGCCGGATCCGGGGCGCACCACCATCGAGGAACTCATCGCCATGCGGCAGGAGCCGCCGCGCAAGCCGCCGCGGCCGGGCCGGCTGGTGGTGCTCACCTCGGGCACCAGCGGCACTCCCAAGGGCGCGCGGCGGCCGCATCCCAAGGGTTTCGGGACGGTGGCGGCGCTGCTGTCGCGAATTCCGTTCGGCACCAACGAGACCATGTTCATTCCGGCCCCGCTGTTCCACACCTGGGGGCTGGGGGCGCTGCAGATCTCGACGGCCATCCGGGCGACGGTGCTGCTCGGTGACCGCTTCGACGCCGAGGACTGCCTGCGCCGCATCGCCCAGCACCGGGTCACCGCGCTGATCGTGGTGCCGATCATGGTGAACCGAATCCTGGACCTGCCCAGCCATGTTCGCGCCCGCTACGACCTGTCCAGCCTGCGCATCGTGGCCTCCTGCGGCGCGCCGCTGGCGGGTGCGACGGTACTGAAGTTCCTCGACGCCTTCGGCGACATCCTCTACAACGTGTACGGCTCCACCGAGGTGTCGTGGGCCTCCATCGCCGACTCCGCGGACATGCGCATGTCACCCACCACGGCGGGCCGCCCGCCGCTGGGCACGAAACTCGCCGTGCTGGGCCCGGATCGGCGTCCGGTGCCGGTGGGCGCGACCGGCCGCATCTTCGTCGGCAATCACATGCTCTTCGACGGCTACACCGACGCGACCCCGCCGGACGAGGCCGACGGCATGCTCGACACCGGCGACGTCGGCTATCTCGATGCCTCCGGCAAGCTCTTCGTGGCCGGGCGCGACGACGAGATGATCATCTCCGGCGGCGAGAACGTCTTCCCCCGCGCCGTCGAGGAGGCGCTCTCGCACCTGCCGCAGATCTCCGAGGTGGCGGTGGTCGGCGTGCCCGATCACGAATTCGGCCAGCGCCTGGCCGCTTTCGTCGTCAAGCGCCCCGGCTCCGGCCTGGACTCCGACATGGTCCGCAACTACATCCGCCACCGCGTCAGCCGCTTCTTCGTCCCGCGCGACGTCACCTTCCTGGACTCGTTGCCGCGCAACACCACCGGCAAGATCCTCAAGCGGACACTCGTCGCGCTTACCTGATCGCCGCGGCGCATCCGGGTGCTCAGGGGCTCGGTGTCGCCACCAGGCCGAGCTCCGCGTCGGAGGCCAGCAGGGGGTGGTGCGGGAGGATACGGATGGTGTAGCCGACCGCGCCCGAGATCGGGACCGGGGTCTCGATGGTGAAAACCTCTGCCCCGGAATCGGTTCCGTGGTGACGCATGGGGTAGGCGTGCACGTCGGTGAGGTCGTCGGCGGGTGAGACGCGACCGAGCACGGCCTGGACGGTGACGTCGGCGGGGGTGAGGCCGCCGAGGTCGATGCGGGCGCGCAGGGCGAGGTCCGCGCCGATGACCGGGGTGTCGGGCAGGCCCGAGCTGTCGACCTGGAGGACTTTCACACTGGGCCAGGCGGATTCGACGCGGCGGCGGTAGACCGACAGCTCCCGTGCGCCCTTGAAGTCGTTGTCGGACAAGGCTTCATAGGCCGACGCGGTGGGCGCGTAGTAGTCGACGGCGTAGTCGCGGACCATGCGGGAGGCCAGCACCTGCGGCCCGAGGGTGCGCAGGGTGTGGCGGACCATTTCCATCCAGCGCACCGGCAGGCCGTCGTGGTCGCGGTCGTAGAAGCGCGGCAGCACAGCGCGTTCCAGCAGTTCGTAGAGGGCAGATGCCTCCAGGTCGTCGCGGCGGTGCTCGTCGCGGACGCCGTCGGCGGTTGGGATGGACCAGCCGTTCTCGCCGTCGTACATCTCGTCCCACCAGCCGTCGCGGATGGACAGGTTGAGGCCGCCGTTGAGCGCCGACTTCATGCCGGAGGTGCCGCACGCCTCGAGCGGGCGCAGCGGGTTGTTGAGCCAGACGTCGCAACCCCAGTAGAGGTAGCGGGCCATGGACATGTCGTAGTCGGGCAGGAAGACGATGCGGTGCCGCACGGCCGGATCGTCGGCGAAGCGCACGATCTGCTGGATCAGGGCCTTGCCGCCGTCATCGGCGGGATGGGACTTGCCCGCCACCACCAGCTGCACCGGGCGCTCGGGATCGAGCAGCATGGCGCGCAACCGGTCCGGATCGCGCAGCATGAGCGTGAGCCGCTTGTAGGTCGGGACCCGGCGGGCGAAGCCGACGGTCAGCACGTTCGGGTCGAAAACCTGGTCGACCCAGCCGAGTTCGGCCGGGGCCGCCCCGCGCTCGAGCCAGGAGTTGCGCAGCCGCCGCCGCACCTCGTCGACCAGGATGCCGCGCAGGGCGTTCCGGGTGGACCACAGTTCGCGCAGGTCCACATCGCAGAGCCGTTCCCAGCCGCGGGCCTCCTCGACCAGTTCGTCGCCGATCAATTCGCGGGCCTTGTCGATCCATTCGCGCGCGGCCCAGGTGGGCGCGTGCACACCGTTGGTGACCGAGCCGATCGGCACCTCGGCGGCGTCGAAGCCCGGCCACAGCGGCGCGAACATGGCCCGGCTGACCTCGCCGTGCAGCTTCGACACGCCATTGGCGCGCTGGGCGAGTCGCAGGCCCAGGTGGGCCATGTTGAAGACCGAGGGATCGGTCTCACGGCCCATGGCCAGGATGCGGTCGACCGAAACACCCGGCAGCACAGGCGATTCCCGCTCACCGTGCGCGCCGCCGAAATAGCGGCGGACCAGGGCGCCGGCGAAGCGGTCGATACCGGCCGGGACCGGGGTGTGCGTGGTGAAGACGGTCCCGGAGCGCACCGCCGTCAGCGCGGAATCGAAATCCATTCCGGTGGCCATGTATTCGCGGATCCGCTCGATGCCGAGGAATCCGGCGTGGCCCTCGTTCATGTGGAAGACGTCCGGATCGGGCAGCCCGTTGGCGCGCGTGTAGGCGCGGACCGCGCGCACCCCGCCGATACCGGCGAGGATCTCCTGTTTGATGCGGTGGTCCTGATCGCCGCCGTAGAGCCGGTCGGTGACGGCCCGCAGTTCCGGATCGTTCTCGGCGATGTCGGAGTCCAAGAGCAGCAGGGGAATCCGGCCCACCTGGGCGATCCACACCCGCGCCCGCAGCACCCGCCCCTCGGGCATGGACACGTGAATGAGCACCGGCGCGCCACCGTCCGCGAGCAGCCGCAGTGGCAGACCCATCGGGTCCAGTGCCGGGTAGTGCTCGGCCTGCCAGCCGTCGGCGGTCAGGGACTGCCGGAAATAGCCGGAGCGGTACAGCAATCCGACGCCGATGAGCGGCAGCCCCAGATCCGAGGCGGCCTTCAGATGGTCGCCCGCCAGGATCCCGAGCCCGCCCGAGTAGTTCGGCAGCACCTCGGTGACACCGAACTCCATGGAGAAGTAGGCGATTCCACGCGGCCCCCGCTGCTGCTTCTGGAACCAGCGCGGGCGGGCCAGATAGTCACTCAGATCGGCGGCGGCCGCATCGACGCGCCGCGTATAGGCGTCGTCCGAAGCCAGCTCGTCCAGCCGCGCGGCGGGCACCTCCCCCAGCATTCGCACGGGATCGTGCCCGACCTCAACCCACAGCCGCGGATCCAGTTCGGCGAACACATCCTGGGTCGGCCCATGCCAGGACCAGCGCAGATTGGTCGCCAGCTCGGTCAACGCGGACAGCCGCTCCGGCAAATGGGCGCGAACGGTGAATCGACGCAATGCCTTCACCCCTGTAGACCCTACCTGGGAGTCCGTCGTCCCAGCTCACTGCGCCTGATCTAGAAATGAGGCGGGCATGACCCTGAAGTGAGCAAGCGCTAAGCAACCGATAACGTGTTCTATATGAGCGAGCAGCAGATCGAGGCGGTCGACGGACTGCCCACCCAGGAGCATCACGAGGGCGGGTTCCGGCCGATTCGGGAACTGGGCCGCGACAACAGCAAGGGCGGGGCCCACTACGGCGAGTTCATCGACCAGGTGCGCGGGCTCATGGACCGGGTGCGGCTGGCCGACCCGTCCGACGAGCTGGCCCTGGACGTCATCGCCACCCTGAAGGAACTCAACGACAAGCTCGATGAGGCGGTCGTGGACGAGTGGCAGGCCCCGGCCTGGCATCGCAACGACCTGCCCGCGCGCGGCAATATCACGCTGCCGCCGTTCCTGGTCGACGCCGCGGGCAAGGACGGGGTGCACGCGCGCATCACCTTCCGCACCTTACCATCTGGGCGGCAACAGCGCGGCCCACGGCGGGCACATCGCGCTCGGCTTCGACGACCTGCTCGGCATGACCGCGGCCCTGTACACCAAGCAGGCCACCCGCACCGCCTTCCTGCACGTCGACTACCGGTCGATCACGCCGCTGAACACCGAGTTGAAGGTGCACGGCTGGGTGGAGCGCCAGGAGGGCCGCAAGGTGTTCGTGCGCGCCACCCTGCACGACGGCGATCGGCTCTGTGCCGAGGCACACGGCCTGTTCGTGCTCCTCAAACCCGGCCAGCAGTAGTCGCTCCGGTAAGTCCGGTATCCACTCCGGTAAGTTCAGGGGCGTGACCGGCCGCATCGCAATCGATGACACCGCCCCCGCGATCCCCGGCGGCCGGGCCGCGAAGGCCGTCGCCGGCGAGGTCGTCCCGGTGCGGGCCGTGGTCTGGCGCGAGGGACACGAGGCGGTCGCGGCGACGCTGGCCGTGCGCGGCCCGGGTTCGTCTCGCACACAGCGGATTCGCATGACTCCGGAGTACGAGCCGGACGTCTACAACGCCGTGTTCACTCCGGATCGGCCCGGCCGCTGGAGCTTCCGCATCGAGGGCTGGAGCGATCCCATCGCCACCTGGCGTTCCGGCGTCGAGGCCAAGCTCGCGGTCGGGCAGAGCGCGGTCGATCTGGCCAATGATCTCGAGATCGGGGCGCGGCTGCTGGAGCGGGCCGCACTGGCGGTGCCGAAGAAACAGTGGACCATCCTGCGGGACGCGGCCGCCGCCCTGCGCGCCGACGCCCAGCTGCCCGCCCGGGTCGCCCCCGCCTTCAGCGCCGAGGTGAGCGCCATCCTGCAGGCAACGCCCTTGCGGGAGTTGGTGACTCCCGGGCCGCTGCACACCGTCCAGGTGGAGCGGCAGCGGGCGCTCTGCGGGGCCTGGTACGAATTCTTCCCCCGCTCGACCGGCGGCTGGGACGCGGCCGGCAACCCGGTGCACGGCACCTTCGCCACCGCCGCCAAGGACCTGCCGCGCATTGCCGCCATGGGATTCGACGTGGTGTATCTGCCGCCCGTGCACCCCATCGGCACCGTGAATCGCAAGGGGCCCAACAACTCTCTGACCGCCGAGACCGAGGACGTGGGCTCGCCGTGGGCGATCGGTTCGGCCGAGGGCGGGCACGACGCCGTGCATCCGCTGCTGGGCACCGAGGCCGACTTCGCCGACTTCGTCTCGGCGGCCCGGGAATTGGGCATGGAGGTGGCGCTGGATCTGGCATTGCAGTGCGCGCCCGACCATCCGTGGGTGGCGGCGCATCCGGAGTGGTTCACCACGCTGCCCGACGGCACCATCGCCCACGCGGAGAATCCGCCGAAGAAGTACCAGGACATCTATCCGCTGAATTTCGACGACGATCCCGATGGGCTCTATGCCGAGGTACTGCGGGTGGTGCGGCATTGGATCGGGCTGGGCGTCACCATATTCCGGGTCGACAATCCGCACACCAAACCCGCCGATTTCTGGGAATGGCTCATCGCGCGGGTGCACCGCAAGCACCCGGAGATAGTCTTTCTTTCCGAGGCTTTCACCCGCCCCGCCCGCATGTACGGCTTGGCGCGGCGCGGATTCAGCCAGTCCTACACGTATTTCACCTGGCGCACGCACAAGCACGAGATCGAGGAATTCGGCCGGGAATTGGCCGCCAAGGCCGATGAGATGCGCGCCAACCTCTTCGTGAACACCCCCGACATCCTGCACGAGAGCCTGCAATACGGCGGGCCGGGCATGTTCGCGATCCGCGCGGTGCTGGCGGCCACGCTCGGGCCCAGCTGGGGCGTGTACTCCGGCTTCGAACTCTACGAGCACCAGGCGGTGCGGCCCGGCAGCGAGGAATACCTGGATTCGGAGAAATACCAGCTGCGCCCGCGCCGTTTCGCCGAGGCCGCCGCGCGCGGGGAATCCCTGGAGCCGTGGCTGACCCGGCTCAACGAGATCCGGCGCGCGCACCCGGCGCTGCGTCAGGTGCGCTGCATTCACTTCCATCCGGTGGACAACGATGCGCTGCTGGCCTTTTCGAAGTTCGACCCCACCACCGGGGACGCCGTGCTGGTGGTGGTGAACCTGGACTCCTTCGGCGCCCAGCAGGGCATGGTGTCGCTCGAGCTGCCCGCCATCGGCCGCGAATGGCACGACCGGCCGGTTGTGTACGACGAGATCAGCGGCGAGGAATACCACTGGGGCCAGAGCAATTACGTGCGCCTGGACCCGGCCCGCGCAGTCGCGCACATTCTGGCGCTGCCGCCGGTACCCGCCGCGGCGCGCACCGAGCTCGCCTATCGCCGCTCGTTCCGATGAATCGGCGCGACCTCCTGCTGCTGGCGGCGGGTACCCACCCCGATCCGCACACGGTGCTGGGGGCGCACCCGCATCCCGAAGGCACGATCATCCGGGTGCTGCGGCCGCACGCGGAGACGGTCGCGGCGCGCATCGGCGGCGTGGATCATCCACTGGCGCACCGTGATCACGGCGTCTTCGAAGGGGTCATGCCCCACCCGGAGCTGTGGGACTACCGGATCGTCGCCGCCTATCCCAGCGGGCGCACGGTGGTGGAGGCGGACGGGTACCACTTCCTGCCGACGCTCGGCGAGATCGATCTGCACCTGCTCGGGGAGGGACGGCACGAGCGGCTCTGGGAGGTGCTCGGCGCGCATCCGAAGCGGTACACCACGCTCGACGGCGAGATCGCCGGCACCGCCTTCGCGGTGTGGGCCCCCAATGCCCGCGGCGTCGCGGTGACCGGCGACTTCGACGGCTGGAGCGGAAACACCGCACCCATGCGGAAGCTCGGAGATTCCGGCGTGTGGGCGCTGTTCCTGCCCGGAATCGGGCCGGGCGACCTCTACAAGTACCGGGTGCACGGCGCGGACGGGCGCACGGTGGACCACGCCGACCCGATGGCCTTCGCCACCGAGGTGCCGCCCGCGACCGCGTCGGTCATCACCGCGAGCGAATTCGCCTGGGGCGATGCGGATTGGCTGCGGACGCGGGCGCGAACCGATCCGCTGCGCGCGCCGGTCAGCATCTACGAGGTGCACCTGGGCTCCTGGAGACCCGGGCTCGGCTATCGCGAGATCGCCGATCAGCTCGCGGAATACGTACTCGCCCAGGGCTTCACCCACATCGAGCTGCTACCCGTGGCCGAGCACCCGTTCGGCGGCTCGTGGGGATATCAGGTCACCTCCTACTACGCCCCGACCGCCCGCTTCGGCTCCCCGGACGACTTCCGATACCTCGTGGATCACCTGCACCGCAAGGGAATCGGCGTGCTCCTCGACTGGGTGCCCGCGCACTTCCCGCGCGACGAATGGGCGCTGGCCCGATTCGACGGCACCGCCCTCTACGAGCACGCGGACCCGCGTCGCGGCGAGCAACTCGACTGGGGCACCTACGTTTTCAACTTCGGGCGCCACGAGGTCCGCAACTTCCTGGTCGCCAACGCGCTGTACTGGATCGAGGAATTCCACCTCGACGGGCTGCGGGTGGACGCCGTCGCATCCATGCTCTACCTCGACTATTCGCGCCCGGACTGGGAGCCCAATATCCACGGCGGGCGCGAGAACCTGGAGGCCGTGTCCTTTCTCCAGGAGATGAACGCGACCGTGCACAAGCATCATCCGGGCGTGCTCACCGTCGCCGAGGAATCCACCACCTGGCCCGGCGTCACCCGCGCCACCGAGGTGGGCGGGCTGGGCTTCACCATGAAATGGAATATGGGCTGGATGCACGACACCCTCGGGTATCTGGCCCACGATCCGGTGTACCGCACCTGGCACCACAACGAGATCACCTTCTCGCTGACCTACGCCTGGAGCGAGAACTACGTGCTGCCCATCAGCCACGACGAGGTGGTGTACGGCAAGGGCACGCTGTGGACCCGCATGCCCGGCGACGACTACACCAGGGCGGGCGGGGTGCGCGCGCTGCTGGCCTACATGTGGGCGCATCCCGGCAAGCAACTGCTGTTCATGGGCCAAGAGTTCGGGCAGTTCCGGGAGTGGGACCACGACCGCGGGCTCGACTGGCACGAACTGGAAAACCCGCTGCACCAAGGTATTCAGAAGCTCGTCGGTGATCTCAACCGGCTCTATGTCGCCAGTCCCGCGCTGTGGAGTCAGGACACCTCGCCGGGCGGGTACGCCTGGATCGACGCCGACGATCGCGACAACAATGTGCTGTCGTTCCTGCGCTACGGCACCGACGGGTCGATGCTGGCCTGCGTCTACAACTTCTCCGGGCGGCAGCTCGAGGACTATCGCATCGGATTGCCCGGGGCCGCGACGGATTCGTGGCACGTGGTCTTGAACACCGATGCCGTCGCCTACGGGGGCGGCGGCGTCGACCGATCCGAAGCGATTGCCGCCCAGCCGGTTCCGTGGCACGGCCGCCAGGTGTCGGCCGTGCTGACGCTGGCGCCGCACAGCGCGCTCTGGCTCTCGTGCCCCTGATCATCGGGGCACGGAAAGCAAGGTCAACCCTTGCCGGCCGGAAGCGGGTAGGAAGGAAATCAGCGGCGTCGCAACCCAATTGCCTTTACCCCGAAGGAATGAATCTGTATGAAGAAACTCGGTACCTTCGCGCTCATCGGTGCGGCCGCGACCGGCCTCCTGACCGCGGGCGCGGGCCTCGCCGCCGCCGATGATCAGATCGACGCCAAGCCGGTGCTCGCGGTCGGCGAGCCGGACCCGACCGGCACCGGCTCCACCCAGATCGTGAAGAGCCTGACCGACCTGATCTCCACCGGTAGCGCGAAGGCCGGAACGACCAAGTAGTACAACGTTCCCCACTTCGCGGGGAAAGTGGGGAACCGCGGGGTCGTCACACGCTGATCGTCATCGCCCCGCCCGCCCACTCCGGCCAGCCGGGCGAGCGGCCCAGGACCGAGAGAATCCGGTCCAGACCCGAGACGTTCGGGGCATCGACTTCCGGCGCGAAGGACGCGCCGGGCTGCGACCGGGCCGCACCGCCCGGCACCGCCGCCGCCACCGGCAGGCCCGCGCTCAGCAGCTCGTCATCGAATTCGACGGTCACGCCCAGCGCCCGCGCCACGTCCCAGGTGTGCACGATGTAGTCGATGAAGTGAAAGCTGATGGCCAGCGGCGCGGGAATCACTATGCCGCCCCGGATCTCCGGCAGCGGAAGCTGCCGCTCCAGCACGCCGGGTTCGGCGAAGGCGGCCAGCACGACCTCCGCCGCGGCCCGGTACTCACCGACCGGATCGTCACCGAGCGGCTGCGGCTTCCACAGCGCGATATCGCCCTCACCCCGTGCGGCGGCGGCGAAGCCGTGATGCTGAATGATCATGTGCTCCAACAGATCTCGCAGATCCCAGCCCGCGCACGGCGTGGGCACGGCCAGGTCCGCCGCGGTCATGCCCGCGACCACCTCGATGCTGGCGCGCACCGCCCGTGCATCCAACGCGATCAGTTCGGTCCCGGATCCCAGTAATTCTTCATAGGTGCTTATCATACGCACCAGCTTACTAACTGGGATCGACGAGCGACAGGGTAAATCCGACGAATTCGACACCACCGGTCCGATCTCGGGAGGACCCTGGACGGACAGTCGATTCGAGCCGGGAGGGCTCCCGTGGACGAGCGCACCAAGATCACACTGGACGAATCCGAGATCCCCCGGCGGTGGTACAACGTCATCCCCGACCTGCCCGCGCCACCGCCGCCGCCCCTGCACCCCGGCACCCGGGAGCCCGTCGGACCGCAGGATCTGGCACCCCTGTTCCCGATGGAGCTCATCCGGCAGGAGGTGAGCACCGAGAGCTATATCGAGATTCCGGACGAGGTCATCGACGTGTACCGGCTGTGGCGGCCGACGCCGCTGTACCGGGCGCGGCGGCTGGAACGGGCGCTCGGCACCCCGGCGCGCATTTACTACAAGTGCGAAGGCGTCTCCCCCGCGGGCTCACACAAGCCGAATACCGCTGTCCCGCAGGCGTTCTACAACTTCGCCGAGGGCACCCGCCGCCTCACCACCGAGACCGGGGCGGGCCAGTGGGGCAGCGCGCTCGCCTTCGCCTGCGCCCAGTACGGCATCGACTGCGAGGTGTGGATGGTGCGCGCCTCCTACGACCAGAAGCCGCACCGGCGCACCCTCATGCAGACCTGGGGCGCGACCGTGCACGCCAGCCCCTCACCGGTCACCGCAGCGGGCGCGAAAATCCTTGCCGACGACCCGAATTCGCCGGGCAGCCTGGGCATCGCCATCCGCGAGGCCGTGGAGGTGGCCGCGGCCGACCCGGACACCCGCTATGCCCTGGGCAGCGTGCTCAATCACGTGCTGCTGCATCAGACGGTCATCGGCGAGGAAGCCCTGAAACAGTTCGCCGCGGCGGGCGAGCGGCCACCCGACATGATCGTCGGCTGCACCGGCGGGGGCTCCAATTTCGCGGGCCTGTTCCTGCCGTTCCTGCGCGAAAAGCTCTCCGGCCGAGCCGATCCCGTCATCCGTGCCGTCGAGCCCGCCGCCTGCCCGTCCTTCACCCGCGGCATCTACGCCTACGACTTCGGCGACACCGCCGGCTTCACCCCGCTCATGAAGATGCACACTCTCGGCCACGACTTCATCCCCGACCCGGTGCACGCGGGCGGCCTGCGCTACCACGGCATGTCACCGCTGCTCTCGCACATGTACGAACTCGGCCTGTTCGAGGCGGTGGCCAAGCAGCAGCGTGAATGCTTCGCCGCGGCAGTCACATTCGCGAGGACAGAGGGCATCCTCCCGGCCCCGGAGCCCTCCCACGCCTTGGCCGCGGTCATCGAAGAGGCCAAGCGCTGCAAGGAATCCGGCGAGGAAAAGGTCCTGCTGACCGCCCTGTGCGGCCACGGCCACTTCGACATGACCGCCTACGAGCGCTACCTCGCGGGCGAAGTCCCCGACTTCGAACTCCCCCAGCCCCGCATCGACGCCGCCCTGGCGTCCCTCCCCAAGGTCTGAACAAGATCAGGGAGCTCTCACCGAGGAATTTCGTCCGATTCCCCTCGGTGAGAGCTCCCTGATCTCGAATCTCAGTAGAGGGCGGCGGCGAGTTTGCGGCGGGCGGCGACCACGATGGGGTCGGCGGGGTCGAAGAGTTCGAAGAGTTCGAGCAGGTGGGTGCGGGCGCGGGTGCGGTCGTCGCCGGCGGTGCGCTTGACCTGGGCGATGAGGCGGTCGAAGGCGGCTTCGGGGTTCTGGTTGAACATTTCCAGGTCGGCGGCGGCGATGGCGGCGTCCAGGTCGGCCGGGTCGGCGTCGGACTTGGCCAGGGCGTCGGGGTCGAGTTCCTGTACGCGGGAAAGGAATTGGACCTGGCGCAGCGCGGCTTTCGCCTCGGCATTGTTCGGCTCGGCGGTCAGGATGTCCTGGTAGCCGGCGATGGCGGCCTCGAAATCGCCACGCTCCAAGGCTTCTTCGGCGGCGACGAAGCGCGGGTCCTCGGGGACCTCGGGCTCGGCCTCAGCGCCCGCGCCGACACCGGGGAGCTTGCCGCGCACGGCGTCCACGACGGCGGCGATCCAGCCGGTCACCTGCTCCTCGGGCTGATTGCCGGTGAAGTCGGCCAGCGGCTGGCCGGCGGCCACCGCGACCACGGTCGGAATGCCCTGCACGCCGAAGGCCTGCGCGATGCGCATATTGGCCTCGGCCTCGACGGTGGCCAGATCCCAGTCGCCACCGGGGACGACCAGCTTCTCCAGCAGCTTCACCAGTTCGATGCTGCCCGGGCTGCGCTGCGAGTACAGCACCACCACCACGGGCACCTGGGTGGAGCGCCGCAGCACCCGCTCCTCGAAATTGGCCTCGGTGACGGCGTGGTCACCCGGGACATCTCCCGCTGCGGCAACCGGCTGCTTGAGGGCGGACAGGTCAACCGCGCCCGACATGGCGGCGGCTGCGGCGGCGGAAGGACGGCGTGCAGGTCGAGTCACGACATCCAGTTTGTCACGAAGCGGCGGCCGCGGGTGCCGCGCCTCGGCTCAACTCCTCCAGCTGACCGGAGTTGATCGCCCAGCGCTCGAACCACACGGAGGTGAAAGGCACCACCGCGGACGCCAGCGCCAGACCGGTCGTCTTGCCGGGCCACTCGTACTCGCGCGAGGCCAGCAGGCAGTTGATGGCATAGGCCAGGAACACGATCCCGTGCAGCATGCCGAACACCATCACGGGCCACTTGATCGGCTGATCGGCGATGCCCAGCGCATCCGCCCGCTTCAGCGCCGACCCGATGAACAGCAGCACCCAGGAAGGAACTTCCAGCAGACCGAAGAACCGCACACGCTTCGCGACCGTAGACAGGTCGAACAGATCACCCATGGTGACCATTCTGCCGGACGGCTACGACGGCCCGTAGTGGAGCTGGTCACACCCGCTTTCAGCGGGTGAGGAGATTTTCGGGGGCCTTGCCCCAAACCCCCGAAGGCAGGAATTCGCGGCGACGCCCCCAACTCCGACGAAACCGCTCGCCCTCAAAACCGAACGGCCCCGGCTCATTTCGAGCCGGGGCCGTCGGTCATAGCCGAAACCGCTTACTTGACGCGGACGATGAGGGCGTCGCCCTGGCCGCCGCCACCGCACAGGGCGGCCGCGCCGATGCCGCCGCCGCGGCGCTTCAGCTCCAGCGCCAGGTGCAGGACGATGCGGGCACCGGACATGCCCAGCGGGTGTCCGATGGAGATGGCGCCGCCGTTGACGTTGACCTTCTCCGGGTCGATGCCGAGCTTGCGGGTGGAGGCGATGCCGACGGCGGCGAAGGCCTCGTTGATCTCGACCAGATCCAGCTCGGCAGGCGAAATGCCTTCCTTGGCACAGGCTTTGGCGATGGCGTTGGCGGGCGGCTCCTGCAGGGAGGAGTCCGGACCGGCGACGACACCGGCCGCGCCGATCTCGGCGATCCAGCTCAGGCCCAGCTCCTCGGCCTTGGCCTTGGACATGACGACCACCGCGGCCGCGCCGTCGGAGATCTGCGAGGCCGAACCGGCGGTGATGGAGCCGTCCTTGCGGAAGGCCGGGCGCAGCTTGCCCAGCGACTCGGCGGTGGTGTCGGCGCGGATGCCCTCGTCCTCGGCGAACTGGATCGGGTCGCCCTTGCGCTGCGGGATGGCGACCGGCGCGACCTCGTCGGTGAAGACGCCGTTCTTCCAAGCGGCGGCGGCCTTCTGGTGCGAGGCGGCGGCGAAGGCGTCCTGCTCCTCGCGGCTGATCTTGTCGGTGTCATTGCGCTGCTCGGTGAGCGCGCCCATGGCCTGGTCGGTGAAGATGTCGTAGAGGCCGTCGAAGGCCATGCTGTCGCGCAGGTTGACGTCGCCGTACTTGTAGCCCTCGCGGCTCTTCTCCAGCAGGTGCGGGGCGTTGGTCATGGACTCCTGGCCACCGGCCACCACGATCTCGTACTCGCCCGCGCGAATCAGCTGGTCCGCCAACGCGATTGCGTTGATACCGGACAGGCACACCTTGTTGATGGTGAGCGCCGGGACATCCATCGGAATACCGGCGGCCGCCGCGGCCTGCCGGGCCGGGATCTGCCCCGCGCCCGCGGTGAGCACCTGGCCCATGATCACGTAGTCGACCTGCTCGGGCGCGACCCCGCCCTTCTCCAGCGCCGCCTTGATGGCGATGCCGCCCAGGTCGGAGCCGCTGAAGCCCTTCAGCGATCCGAGCAGCCGGCCGACCGGGGTGCGCGCGCCGGAGACGATGACGGAGGTGGTGGACACGATGAGGGCCTCGCTTACGTCGTATGGGTGCCGCGCCGCCAACCATCGGAGCGGTACTCCACGGTAACTCCCGGCACTTCGGGCAGGGTATGTGGGTGCGCACTACCGTTCGTGGTGTGAGCAATACCGAGAACACGACGGCGGCGCCGTCAACGAACACCGTGGCGGTGCCGTCAACGAACACCGTGGCGGTGCCGTCAACGAACACCGTGGCGGTGCCGTCAACGAACACCGTGGCGGTGCCGTCAACGGAGACCGAATTCATCCCGTCGGAATACGTCGTCGCAGTCGATCACGTCGGAATCGCTGTGCCCGATCTCGATTCGGCGGTCGCCTGGTACCGGGACAATCTCGGCATGGTCGAGACGCATCGGGAGATCAATGCGGCGCAGGGCGTGCACGAGGCCATGCTGTCGGTCCCCGGCACGCCCGAAGGATCGGTTGCTCTTCAGTTGCTGGCTCCGCTGAACGAGGAGTCGACGATTGCCAAGTTCATCGATCGAAACGGGCCTGGCCTGCAGCAGCTCGCATATCGGGTCACCGATGTCGAGGCCGTTTCCGCGCAACTGCGTGAACGGGGCTTGCGTTTGCTGTACGCAGACCCCCGAGCTGGAACCGCTGGTTCCCGCATCAATTTCATCCACCCCAAGGATGCTGGCGGTGTGCTGGTGGAACTGGTCGAACCGGCGTCGAAAACTACCCACTAGTACCGGGATCCGGCACCCTAAAGAGGCTGTAACAACATTCGCGGTCGGGTCACCATCAGTGGTCGTCAGGCTGTAGTTTGTGGGGCATGTCGTCCACTGAGCCCGATCGTAATCGCTTCGTTGCACTGCCCTTTACCGTTGTGCGGAAGGGCTATGACCGTGACGAGGTGCGTAACTACTTCGACCGTTTTGATGCCGAGCTAAGGGTCACCGCCACCGACCGCGATGCCGCCGCCGCGCAGGCCCGCAATCTGGCGGCCCAGCTCGAGGATGCCCGAGACGAGATCGACGAGCTCCGTAAGGAGGTCGACCGGCTCTCGGTGCCGCCGACCACCGCCGAAGGCATGTCCGATCGCATCTCCCGCATGCTGCGCCTGGCCTCCGACGAGGCCTCCGAGGTGCGCGCGCAGGCCCAGGCCGAGGCCGCCGAGATGATCTCGATCGCCGAGCAGCAGGCCACCGAAATGCGTGGGAAGTACGAATCGCTCCTCTCCGAAACCAAGGAGAAGCGCGAAGCGCTCGAAATCGAATTCGAGCAGACCCTCGCGAACGCGCGCTCCGAGTCCGCCAAGATCGTCGAAGCCGCCAATGCCGAGGCCGACCGCCTCACCAAGGAGTCCGAGGCCAAGCGCAAGGCCACGCAGCAGGACTTCGAGGTCACCATGGCCGAGCGTCGCACCAAGCTCACCCGCGCCATGGAGGAGCTGGAGGCCACCTCGCGCGCCGAGGCCGCCCAGCGCATCAAGGACGCCACCGACGAGGCCAACCGCCTCATCACCTCGGCGACCAACACCGCCGATCGAAAGATCGCGCACGCCAAGGAACTCGCCGAGGAAATGCGCGTGCTGCGCGGCCGCGTCCTGGCCCAGCTGCTCGGCATCCGCGGCCAGCTCGACTCCGTCCCGGCCATGCTCGCCGCCGTCAACCGCGAGAGCGAACTCCTCGACGGCGCACCGGAACAGCGCTCCATCAAGGGCGGCCGCAAGGCCATCGCCGACGCCCGTGACGACGACGACCTTGTCGACGAGCGCGAAAACGCCGACATCTCCAGCTAATTCACCGACCCGGGCGACAACCCGCATCCGTTCGAAGGCCGCTTCTCTTCCGGGAAGCGGCCTTCCTTATGCCCGCAGTCGCCCGCGCCCGCTCACCACAGGCCGAATCGCATCGGCCGCTCACCGGAATCGCTTGGGCCGCTGGACTTTCGGGATCCTAGGGTTCTCGGTCGCGCCGCGATCAGCGCCGAAATTGCTTGGGGCGCTGCTCGTCCGGGATCTCCGGGTGCTGGACGTACCATTCCCGGACGGCAACGACGGCACGAGCCTCATCGGGTCCCAGATAGCGGCCCAGCGACGTCACCAACAGGGCCAAGAGCCAGCCGACGACGAAGAACTGACCGACGAACAGCAAGAGCACGGCAATCGGCGAGCCACCGAGACCGGCAGCGCCGAGCGCGAGACCCGCTCCGGCTCCACCCGTCCGGCTTCCCGCGGTCGCCGCCGCCGCGGTCCCGCCCGCCAAGATCCGGCTCTCCTCCCGCCGCTGCTGCAGCACGGACCTGAAACCCATCACCAGACTCCAGCCGAACCCGAGCGCGATCAGCGTCAGCAATACGATCCGCCCCCACGACCGGGTGTTCTCGACGATCATCGAGACGACGATTGCGGAGATCCACACGGGAAACACGCCCACCAGGAGGAAGACGAACAAGAACCGCACCCGTCGGAGCCAATAGCCGACCCCGCGTACGTACCAGGACCGCCCCAGTAGCGGAACCTTGGGGATGTCGGGCTGGGTGATCACCGTCGACTCCATCATTCGGTCAGAAGATCTTGTGCCAGAGTTTGGTCGTCGCACCCGAGGCGCTCTTCCAGCGGTCCTTCATGTCGTCACCGGCGTTGGACAGGGTGTTCGCCGAACCGTATTTCAGACCACCCCACCACGATCATGGATATCTTCCGCCCAATGCTCGTGAAATCCCTCGAACGCCACGTCGCCGACACCGACAACCACCGGCCAAGGCCAGACCCGAGCCGGTGCGGTGACGCTCAGCGCCGCGGCCCCTGCGGTAATCCCGACCCTCCAGGCGGCACCGGCACCCAGACCGATCGCGGCGGCACCGTAGTCATAAGCGCGGGCAGAATCCGGATTCTGCCCCTTCAGGAAGCTCAGCGATTCGGGAGCTAGCTTCTCCAGTTCGGACAGGAACTTGTCCACATCACCAACCTTGGCGTTCAACGCATTCGACAGCGGCAACTCGCCCTTTCCGTTCTCCGCCGCGGCAAGCTCGGTCTCCAGGTCCTTCAGGTCCCTGACCGCGTCGATGTGGCCGAGGCCGACCGGATCGTCGAAGGGCATGGGTTCGGCCTTGGCGGCGTATGCGTCGTGGGCGGTGTTCCAGTCGGCGAGGGTGACGCGTTTGTCCCGGGAGAAGTCGGCGACGTGGCCCGTCGGTACGATCGGCTTGACGATGTCACCGATGGCCTTGGCGGCCTGCAGACGGAAGCCGCGCGCCAATCGAATTGCGGCGGCATAGGTTTCGACATTGTCCTGTTGGGCCTGGCGGGCGTCCGTGGCAGCCGGGGAGTCGGGATCGCCGGTGATGACAAGGGGTAGAGGCTTGCCGTCCGCGCTGATTTGCGCATCCTTCTGCTGGGCCTCGTGCGCGGCGTTGTCAAAGTCGGCCTCGATTAGAACTTGCTGCCGGACACCACCGAGCACGCGATATAGCCCGCGCTGCCGGAATCGATGAGCGGGCAAGGCAATTGCTTCACTTCGACGTCCTTCGACATCGAGCTCGTCACCGTGCCATCGGTATTCCGCTGCTCCACCACGATGTGATGTGCGCCGACGGTCGTCGGCCGCCACTGCACGCCCATCCATTGGCCGCCATTCTCGCAGTAGGGACGTATGGCCTCGAAAGGCGACTTCCCGATCGCCGTGCCATTGTCCAGAATCCACGTCGGACCCGTGCATCCCGACGTATGTGCCCCGATGTCCCACGATTCGCCGTGGTTGTAGTCACCGACGGTGACGCTGAGCGACAGCACTTCCGCTGTCGCCACGCCCGAACCGCGGAAGGCCATCATCGTCGCCGCGGCGCCCACCACTGCCAGGCCGATATTGTTTGTTCGCAATCCAATCCCCTAGCGAAATGCATTCGTTTCAGTTCGTGGAAGGGTAGCGTTCCCGCCTTACAGGGACCGGGTTACGAACGCCCCCAGTTCTCGGGGGTCGAATGCTCAGGACCAGCGGCGGGTGATGGTGCGGGTGTTGCGGCCGTTCCAGCAGCCGGTGTGCCAGTGGCGGCGGTCGTCTTCGCCGCCGGACTGGGCCCAGGCGACGATGTGGGGGGTACCGGGTGGGATGACGTGGTCGCAGCCGGGGCAGCGGTACGGCTTGATGGCGCGGGTGCCGGGGACCGTGCGGACGATGAAGGTTTCGTCGGTGCCGGGGCCGGGTTCGGTGCGGCCGAAGACGTCGCCCAGGGGGCGCGGTTCCCGGTGGGACCGCGCCGCGCCCTTGGCTCTGGCTTTCCGGCGGGACATGGTATCGAGGTTAGAACAGGCGGAATTCGTCGGACTCGGTGCCGCGGAGGGCGTCGTAATCCAGGGTGAGGCAACGGATGCCGCGGTCGGTGGCGAGGGTTTTCGCCTGCGGCTTGATCTGCTGGGCGGCGAAGACGCCGGCGACGGGGGCCAGCAGCGGGTCGCGGTTGAGGAGTTCGAGGTAGCGGGTGAGCTGTTCGACGCCGTCGATCTCGCCGCGACGCTTGATCTCCACCGCGACCGTCGCGCCGTCGGCGTCGCGGCACAGGATGTCCACGGGACCGATGGCGGTCATGTATTCGCGGCGGATCAGCGTGTAACCCGCGCCGAGGGTTTCGATGTGCTCGGCCAGCAGCGCCTGCAGGTGCGCCTCGACGCCGTCCTTCACCAGGCCGGGATCCACGCCGAGCTCATGCTTGGAATCGAGCTCGATGTCCTCGACCGTGATGCGCAGCTCCTCGCCGCCCTTGTTGGTGACCACCCAGAGTTGGCTTGTCTCCGAGTCGGTCTCGCGCTCCTCCAGCCAGCACGGCGGGCTCATCCAGTTCAACGGCTTGTAGGAACCGCCATCGGAGTGGACCAGCACCGAGCCGTCGGCCTTCATCATCAGCAGACGACGGGCCATGGGCAGGTGGGCGGTCAGACGGCCAACGTAATCGACCTGGCAGCGAGCAATCACAAGGCGCACCGGTCGAGTCTAGTGACCAGGGCTCAGGCCAACAGCACCAGGCAGGCGAAAACGGAACCGACTGCCAGCAGCAGGGTTTCCGGCCAGTTCAGGGGATGCGAGGGCGTCACCTGGCGGCGAATCATGAGCCGGCCGACACCGAGGCCGAGGCACAGCGCGAGAAAATGACCGACATTGGTGAAGGTGTGCCACACCATCACGCCACCCAGCGCGAGGGTGAGCCAGCTTGCCGCCCAGACGAAACGGCGATGCGCGGGCAGCACCGCGATGAGCGCGCCGACAACCGCCATGGTGCCGTAGCTGACGCCGACATCCTCGACCATGGTGATGCTGTTCGGCATCAGGTGCGAGCGCACGGCGACCCAGAGACCGACGGCGACCAGCACGGTTGCGCCGACATGGCCGATGAAGAAGGTGTGCACGAGCTTCACGGCACCGAATCGGCGCTCGGCCAAGGCCAGCAGACAGGCCAGCAGCGGGACGATGATGAAGACGGTGGCCGCGCCCTCACCCACCAGGAACGCGCTGGAGAACAGGGTCCCGAAACGGCCCTTGGTCAGGTTGTGCAGATTCGTGCTGGCGTGCAGCACGATTCGCGTCTCGTTCTTGGCGCTCACCATGGTCAGCGCCACCGTGATCAGCGTCAGCAGCCCGACATAGCTGTACGTCGCGGGCAGCCAGAGCGCCGACAGCCGCGACCGTCTGCTCTTGACCACCGGCGTCGCCGGTGCCGCTTCGATGACCATGCCTTCGATCATTGCCGTTCTGTCCGCAACGAGACTGGTTGTCCGCTGGGAGCTTTCTGTGAATCCATAACTATCGATATGTACCTCGGATACACCCGAATGTACCCAA
>NZ_BJWY01000019.1 GCF_007990715.1 Nocardia seriolae NBRC 15557
GGACACTAGCGCCGCGCCGCCGCCCGGGCAGGGCTTTGACGGGCCGAATGGGCGGCATGTCCGAATCGGCCGTCATCGCAGGTCACCTATGGATTCTCAGCGGTTTCACGGCTATCGCCTATAATTCACGCCAATTGGTCGATTGACCGGCCGAATTCGCCGAAACTTCACCGGGCCGGAGCGCCGATTCAGCTCTCAGCAAATCACAAGGTACCCTCAGGCTGCCTCACTTCACGATTGCGGAGGGTTAACCCGGCGAATGACCGAGATCCGGACTACTGCCACCAGCCTCAATGCCGAGGACAGCGGCTATCACAAAGCGCTCAAACCTCGGCAGTTGCAGATGATCGCCATCGGCGGTGCCATCGGCACCGGCCTGTTCCTGGGAGCGGGAGGCCGGCTGCACAATGCCGGACCGTCGCTCTTCCTGGTGTATCTGGTCTGTGGCATCTTCGTCTTCTTCATCCTGCGCGCGCTGGGTGAATTGGTACTGCACCGGCCCTCTTCGGGCTCGTTCGTCTCCTATGCGCGCGAATTCTTCGGTGAGAAGGCCGCATTCGTGGCCGGGTGGATGTACTTCCTGAACTGGTCCATGACCGGCATCGTCGACACCACCGCGGTCGCCACCTATCTGCACTACTGGGGCCCGTTCCAGCCGGTCGCGCAATGGATTCTGGCGCTGGGCGCGCTGGTCATTGTGCTCGGCATCAACCTCGCCTCGGTGAAATGGTTCGGCGAGATGGAATTCTGGGCCGCCATGATCAAGGTGGTCGCCCTGCTCACCTTCCTGGTGGTCGGCACCGTCTTCCTGGCCGGGCGCTTCGAGGTCGGCGGCGCGAGCACCGGCCTGCGGATGGTCTCCGACGCGGGCGGCTGGTTCCCGACCGGCGTGCTGCCGCTGGTCACCGTCACCTCCGGCGTGGTGTTCGCCTATGCCGCCGTGGAAATGGTCGGCATCGCCGCGGGCGAGACCGAGAATCCGGCCGCGATCATGCCGCGCGCCATCAATTCGGTGATCATGCGTATCGCGGTGTTCTACTGCGGCTCGGTGATTCTGCTGGCGCTGCTGCTGCCCTACACCGAATACCGGGCCGGGGAAAGCCCGTTCGTCACCTTCTTCGCCAAACTCGGTGTCGCGCACATGGGCTCGACCATGAACTTCGTGGTGCTCACCGCGGCGCTGTCGAGCCTGAATGCTGGACTCTATTCGACCGGCCGTATTCTGCGGTCGATGTCGATGAACGGCAGCGCGCCGAAATTCACCTCGCGCATGTCGAAAGCCGGTGTGCCCTACGGTGGCATTCTGCTCACCAGCGTGATCGCGCTGTTCGGTATCTGGCTCAATTACGTGGTGCCGTCCAAGGCTTTCGAAATCGTGCTGAACGTGGCCTCGCTGGGCATTCTGGCGTCCTGGGCGACCATCGTGCTGTGCCAGCTGAAGCTGTACCACTGGTGGCGGCAGGGGCGGGCCGAGCGCCCGGCGTTCCGGATGGTCGGTGCGCCCTACACCGGGTACGCCACCCTGGCCTTCCTCGCGCTGGTGCTGGTCCTCATGGCATTCGACCGTCCGGTCGGTACGTGGACGGTGGCCAGCCTGGTGATCATCGTGCCCGCCCTGGCCGTCGGCTGGAAGTTCGCCAGCCCGCGGGTGCTGGCCATCGCCAAGATGCGCGAGGGCTACACCGGCGAATTCCCGGTGATCCCGCCGATCCCCATGGACGACAAGTAGTTTCCGGCTTCCGGGGGTACACTGGGAAACCGTCTCCGGACCTGGGCTTTTCAACTCCATGCCTGGGCTTTTCAGCGGCCGCACGTGAAATCGCGTGCGGCCGTTATGTGTTCGAGATCACTTTCACGGGTTGGCAACTATCGGCTGTGGCCATGGTCATAACTTGCCGAATAAGATTGTCCGGAATCCGACCGTTTGGTTAGCGTCTGGGTCAGCGCGTTCGCAGGGGGCGCGCGACCAGGGGTTACTCGATGAGGAGTGCTGTGAGTTCGCAATCGGCTCTTGCCGACGAGGTGGATATGACACCGATAGCCGCGGAAAACGGTGTTCCAGCCACGTTTTTCGAGCGCGTGCGCGAGGGGGTACGGGAACTTCGCCGTAATGGTTCCGAAATCGAGGTGCCCGCCAAGGTCCGGGAAACGCAATTCGCCGCACTGGGCGCCATGGGATTGGCGATGCTGCACGGTCTGCTGTCGATCGCCGGCGGTGTGACGTGCGTGCTCGGCAGCGTGGGCCACTTCTTCGCCGCCTGGGTGACCGGCGGAGTCGCGCTGCTGTTCGGGCTGCGCTCGCGCTGGATCTGGGTGGCCGCGCTGGGCTTGATCAGCCTGCAGGTGTTCCTGGGTGTGTTCACCCTCGTCTCGGCCGAAATGCCCTCGGGCGTAGGGCCGTTCACCGTGCTGGTCGGCGTGATGGTCTCGGGCGTCGTGCTGGCGCTGCTGCTGCGCCGTGACTGCTACCGCTGGTTCGCGATCGACTGAGAAAACCGTGCCGCCCACCATGAGGATGGTGGGCGGCAACCGGTTTCCCGTCAGCGCGTCACCTCAGGCTGCGCCCCAGGGCGCGACCGGCATTGCGGCCGGAGAAGATGCAGCCGCCCAGGAAGGTCCCTTCCAGGGCGTTGTAGCCGTGCACGCCGCCGCCGCCGAAGCCGGCCACCTCGCCCGCGGCGTACAGGCCCGGGAACGGGGTGCCGTCGGGGCGCATGACCTGGGAGTCGAGGTTGGTCTGCAAGCCGCCCAGGGTCTTTCGGGTGAGGATGTTCAGGCGCACCCCGATCAGCGGGCCGTGCGCGGGATCCAGGATCCGGTGCGGGCTCGCCACCCGGACCTTGTCGCCCAGGAAGCGGCGGGCATTGTTGATCGCCATCAGCTGGGCGTCCTTGCTGAACTTGTTCACCACGTCCCGGTCGCGGGCCACGATCTGCCGCTCGATATCGGCGAGATCGAGGTGCGGGCCGCGCGAGATCTTGTTCATGCCCGCGATCAGCTCGGCCAGATCGTCGGCGACCACGAAGTCCACGCCGTGCTGTTTGAACGCCTCGACCGGCCCCGGCGCGCCCTTGGCCACCCGGCTCTTGAGTGCGAGTTTCAGGTCCTTGCCGGTGATATCGGGATTCTGCTCCGAACCCGAGAGTGCGAACTCCTTCTCGATGATGGTCTGGTCGAGAATGAACCACGAGTAGTCGTAGCCGGTCGAGAGGATCCGCTTCATCGTGGCGTTGGTGTCGAAACCCGGGAAAGCCGGTGCGGGCATGCGCTTTCCATTGGCGTCGAACCACAGCGAGGACGGGCCGGGAATGATGCGGATGGCGTGATCGGGCCAGATCGGATCCCAGTTGTGGATGCCCTCGGTGTAGTGCCACATGCGATCCCGGTTCACGATGCGCCCGCCCGCGGCCTCGGTGATGCCCAGCATGCGCCCGTCCACGTGCGCGGGCACCCCGGAGATCAGGTGCTCGGGGCACGGGCCCAGCCGATCGGTGGGCCAGTTGCGGCGGATGAGGTCGTGATTGTGGCCGATGCCGCCGGAGGACACGATCACCGCCTTGGCGCGAAGTTCGAACTCGCCCTCGATATTCCGTGACGATGCGATGCCGCGCTCGGTGGTCGAGGGCTCCAGCACGCTGCCGCGCACCCCGGTCACCGCGTCGTCCTCGACGACGAGCTCGTCCACGCGATGACGGAAGGCGAAGCCGACCTGCCCGCGCTTCTCGGCCGCCAGCACGGGTTCCAGGAACACCCGCACCACCTCCGGCCCGGTGCCCCAGGTGAGGTGGAAGCGTGGCACCGAATTGCCGTGCCCGTCGGCGGTCACCCCGCCGCGCTCGGCCCAGCCGACCACCGGGGTCACCCGCAGCCCGAGATCGTAGAGGTACTGCCGCTTCTCGGTGGCCGCGAATTCCACGTAGGCGCGCGCCCATTGGCGCGCCCAGTGGTCCTCGTCCTCACGGTCGAATCCGGCCGACCCGAACCAGTCCTGCATGGCCAGCTCGACACTGTCCTTGACCCCGAGCCGCCGCTGTTCGGGACTGTCGACGAAGAACAGCCCGCCCAGCGACCAGAACGCCTGGCCACCGAGATTGGCGCGGTTCTCCTGGTCCAGTACGAGCACGCGGCGACCGGCCTTGACCAGCTCGTGGGTGGCGACGAGACCGGCCAGACCGGCGCCGACGACGATGACATCCGGGTTCTCGATCATGCCCATTTCCTTGCGGTAGAAGTTCGATACACAAATGTATCGAACGTGGTCGCGGCTGTACAGGCGCTCGATACAGCGATGTATCGAGCAAGGTTGTCGGTGGGACATGGCATGGTTCGAGTGTGCCGACTTCCATGCCCGGATCGATGACACTCGCGGCGGCGCGCCGCACCACCCTCGCGGCCCAGGGATTCGCCGCCGCCCGGCCCGGCGGAACGCCGACCCGGCGCACGATGCTGAAGGCGCTCGACAGTACGCGTCTGCTGCAACTGGATTCGGTGTCGGCCGTGGTGCGGGCGCACTACGCGCCGGTGTTCAGCCGGATCGGAGCCTATGACCGGACGCTCTTGGACGAGGCCGCGTGGGAGCACACGGCTCGGCGTCCACGTCGACTGATCGAGTACTGGGCGCACGAGGCCGCGCTGATCCCGGTCGAGGATTGGTCGCTCATGCGGTGGCGGATGGTCGACTACCGGCTCGGGCGCTGGAGAGGCTTTCGTGAGGTCTTCGAACGCAATCCGATGCTGGCCGAGGACGTGCTCGGCGTGGTCAAGGAGTTCGGGCCGAGCACCGCGGGCGAGATCGAACGGCACCTGGAGCTCGATCGGCCACGGGCCAAGGAGCATTGGGGCTGGAACCACAGCGACACCAAGATCGTGTGCGAGGCGCTGTTCTCCGCGGGCGAGCTGACGGTGCCCAAACGCGTTGGCTTCCAGCGCTATTACGACCTCACCGGCAATGTCATCCCGGCTTCCGTCCTGGCCCACGAGCCGACCGAGTCCGAGGCGATCCGGGAGCTGGTCCGCCGTGCGGCCGCCGCACACGGCATCGCCACGGAAACCGATCTACGCGACTACTACCGGATCAAACGCCACCAGACCGAGCCGGCGATCGCGGATCTCGTCGCGGCGGGAGAGCTGGAGCAGGTTCGAGTCGAGGGTTGGGACAAGCCCGCCTATCTGCACGTGGACGCGCGTACGCCACGCCGGGTGTCGGGTGCGGCCCTGCTGTGCCCGTTCGGCCCGCTCATCTTCTTCCGCGAGCGCACCGAGCGGCTCTTCGATTTCCACTACCGCATCGAGATCTACACGCCCGAACACAAACGCGTGCACGGGTATTACGTCTTTCCGTTCCTGCTCGACGGGCAACTGGTGGCGCGGGTGGACCTGCGGGCCGAGCGGTCCACCGGGCGGCTGCTGGTGCCGGGCGCGTTCGCCGAGCCGGGCCGTGATCACGCGCGGGTGGCGGGTGCGTTGGCCGCGGCGCTGCGGGAGATGGCCGACTGGCTCGAACTCGACACCGTGGAGGTCGGTGAAAAGGGCGATCTCGCACCGGCATTGCGGCGCGAGATCGCCTGAGTCCAGAGGTGCGCCGGTACGGGGTCAGAACGGCCCGTCGGTCCAGGCGTTGAGGACGATGCCGTTCTTGCCCTCGCCCTTGCACTCGATGGTCATGGGGATCAACGGCCGCGGCGAGTCGCCCACGATGTAGGTGGGGGACTGGAAGCCGCTGCCGACCTGGCGGGTGCCCAGGCACTCCACCACGGCGGCGTACCAGGTGTCGGCCGGACAGGTGAAGGTGGCGGTGTCGAGCGTCCGGTCGATGCGGCAGGCCTGGTCGGCGTGGGCGGCGGGGGCCGCCGACAGCGAGATCAGGCCCGCCGCGCCGATACCGAGTGCGGAGCCGATCGCGAGCGACCGGCGGCGCGGGTGGAGATCGTGATGGTTCGTCATCGAAACAAGCTCCCTCGTATACGGACAGATCAAACGAAAACAGTTCGTCCCATACTGACCGCGAGAGTCGCCGGACAGCCGAAACTCGCGGAGATCGATGCCCCGGCGTGGCGCGTCGCCCGGGACGCGCGAGGACACCGCGGCTTCATTCCGTGCGGGATTGCGTGGGATGCAAGATCGCGCGGACTGCCGTTCCGGACCGGTTCCGGATCAGGCCATCAGCTCGTTCCGCGGTGAATTCAGTACCGCCCCAACGCAGCTCGGCACGGCCGGGTAGAGCCGGAGGCCGGACACGAACAGTGCCCCCGTATCGGATTCGGCGGACGCGGGCACCGAGACGGCCACCAGGGCGGCGGCGGCCAGGCACACGGCCCCGGCGATGGCGAGTGAGCGGCGGCGCATACGCAGACCGGTCATGGCGTTCCCCTTTCTGAACTGATCTTGCCGATACTTCGGAGCCGCGACCGCCCCGGATGGCTGTCTTCTGAGAGGCGCGGATGGTCGCGAATGCGGGTCGGTGAGTGGCGCGGCGGGCGTGTCGGCGGGCATGACTAACCTGGACGCGTGGCAGATCCCGCGACCTACCGGCCCGCCCCGGGCACCATTCCCGTCGAACCCGGCGTCTACAAGTTCCGGGACAAGTTCGGGCAGGTCATCTATGTCGGCAAGGCGAAAAGCCTGCGGCAGCGGTTGAACTCGTACTTCGCGGACGTGGCCGGGCTGCACCCGCGCACCCGGCAGATGGTCACCACGGCGGCGGGCGTCGAGTGGACCGTGGTGTCCACCGAGGTGGAAGCGCTGCAACTGGAATACAACTGGATCAAGGAATTCGATCCGCGCTTCAATGTCCGCTACCGCGACGACAAGTCGTACCCGGTGCTGGCGGTCAGCCTCAACGAGGAATACCCGCGCGTGTTCGTCTACCGGGGCGCGCGCAAGAAGGGCGTGCGCTACTTCGGCCCCTACGCCCACGCCTGGGCCATTCGCGAGACCCTGGATCTGCTGCTGCGCGTCTTCCCGGTGCGCACCTGTTCGGCGGGAGTCTTCAAGCGGCACAGCCAGATCGGGCGACCCTGCCTGCTGGGCTACATCGACAAGTGCTCCGCGCCCTGCATCGGCCGGGTCAGCGCGGCCGAGCACCGGCAGATCGTGGACGACTTCTGCGACTTCCTCTCCGGTAAGACCGACCGCCTGGTCAAGCAGCTCGAACGCCGCATGCACGAGGCCGCCGACGAACTCGACTTCGAACTGGCCGCCCGGCTGCGCGACGACGTGCAGGCGCTCAAGCGCGCCCTGGAGAAGCAGGCCGTGGTGCTGGGCACCGGCACCGACGCCGATGTCATCGACTTCGCCGTCGACGAGCTCGAGGTCGCGGTGCAGATCTTCCACGTGCGCGACGGGCGGGTGCGCGGCCAGCGCGGCTGGGTGGTCGACAAGTCCGGTGATGCCATCGACGGGGTGGAATCCGGCGGGGAGCTGCCCGTATTGGCCGAGCAGTTCCTCACCCAGTTCTACGGCGAGCAGACCGCGGTCGCCGAGCAGAGCGGTGACGAGCAGCCCGGCGCGGTGGTCCCGCGCGAGGTGCTGGTCCCGGCTCTGCCGAATGACCATGAGCAGGTGCAGAATTGGCTGTCCGGTTTGCGCGGGTCGGCGGTCGGGTTGCGGGTGCCGCAGCGCGGCGACAAGAAGGCCCTCGCCGAGACCGTGCAGCGCAATGCCCAGGAGGCCCTGGCCCAGCACAAGCTCAAGCGGGCCGGTGACCTGACCGCGCGCTCGGCCGCCCTGCAGGAATTGCAGGATGCCCTGGATCTGGACAGCGCTCCGCTGCGGATCGAATGTGTGGACATCTCACATGTACAGGGCACCGACGTGGTGGCCTCGCTGGTCGTCTTCGAGGACGGCCTGGCCCGCAAGTCCGAATACCGGCACTACTCGATCAAGGAGGCCGCCGGCGACGGCCGCTCCGACGATGTCGGCTCCATCGCCGAGGTGACGCGGCGCCGCTTCGGCAAGCTGCGCCGGGATCTCGACGCCGCCGAGGCCGCGGAGCTCGAATCGGATTCGGACGCAACCGAATCCGATCTGCCTCCGGGCATCGATCCGAAGACCGGCAAGCCGCGGCGCTTCTCGTATCCGCCCAACCTCTACGTGGTCGACGGTGGCCAGCCGCAGGTCAATGCCGCGGCCGAGGTGCTCGACGAGCTGGGCATCACCGATGTCGCGGTCATCGGCCTGGCCAAGCGCCTGGAAGAGGTCTGGGTCCCGAACGAGTCCGACCCGGTCATCATGCCGCGCACCAGCGAGGCTCTATATCTGTTGCAGCGCGTGCGTGACGAGGCGCACCGGTTCGCCATCACCTTCCACCGGTCCAAGCGCTCGCGCCGGATGACGGCCTCGGTGCTGGACTCGGTGCCCGGTCTGGGCGCGGCGCGCAAGACCGCGCTGGTGCAGCACTTCGGGTCGGTGGCCAAGCTCAAGCAGGCCACGGTGGAGCAGATCACCGAGGTCCCGGGCATCGGGGTCGCGACCGCCAAGGCGGTGCTGGCCGCGCTCCAGGCGCAGTGAGGCCGGACCGCCCGGTCGGATGGCCCGATTAGCGGGTGGCATTCCGGAGTGGCGCGGTCTACCGCGTGCCGTGGCGCGTCGGAGCCGGACGCACCGGGTAGAGTGCGACACGCCGATCGGGAAATTTGCGACACGCCGCGTGTGCAGGTCGGGAGCAGAAATCACAGCTAGGTTGCGCTCCCGTCGTGTGCCTGCCGCGTTTCAGGCCATCGGTGCAGGATGATCGAGGGAACTCCAGACACGAACCGGTAGGACATGACGCGCGTCGAAGCCAGTACCGATACGGCCGAAAACAGCAGGAAAACCGAAACAGCTGATTCCCAGCCGCCCGCCCGCCGCGGTCGGTCCCAATCCGATTCCGCGCCGGTCGAGGTCGTGATCGTGACCGGTCTGTCCGGTGCCGGTCGCGGGACCGCCGCCAAGGTGCTCGAGGACCTCGGCTACTACGTGGCCGACAACCTCCCGCCCGAATTGATCGGGCGCATGGTCGAACTCGGCGGCGGCGCCGAACCGCCCATCCGCAAACTGGCGCTCGTCATGGACGTGCGCAACCGTTTCTTCACCGGCAATCTCGCCGCGGTCGGCGAACAGCTGCGGGCCGCGGGTGTGCGCACCCGCATCCTGTTCCTGGAGGCCTCCGACGACGTGCTGATCCGCCGCTTCGGATTCGCCCGCCGGCGCCACCCGCTGCAGAGCGAGTCCGCCGACGGCACCCTGACCGCCGGCATCGCCGCCGAGCGGCAGCGCCTGGACCCGGTGAAAACGGCCGCCGACGTGGTGATCGACACCACCGAACTATCGATCCACCAGCTGCACCGCAAGCTCGAGGAGGTCTACGGCGGTGACACCGCCACCGTGTTGCAGCGGACCGTTCAATCGTTCGGTTTCAAATACGGGGTCCCGCTCGATGCCGATATGGTGTTCGACTTGCGATTCCTGCCGAATCCGCACTGGATTCCGGAACTCCGCGAAAGGACCGGACAGGATGCCCCGGTCAGCGAGTATGTGTTGTCGCGCCCGGGCGCCCAGGACTATCTGGGCACCGCGCGGCATCTCGTCGACCTGACGACCGAGGGTTACCGCCAAGAGGGGAAGCGATACATGACCGTGGCAGTGGGCTGCACCGGCGGCAAGCACCGCAGTGTGGCCGTAGCGGAGGCACTGGGCGACGCCCTGGGCTCGGACAGCGAGTCCGGCGACGTGGTGCGCGTTGTTCATCGGGATCTGGGGCGGGAATGAGCGAGACGAATTCCGGCCGGACCGCGAATCCGGCCATCGTTGCCCTCGGCGGCGGGCACGGGCTGTATTCGACCCTGACCGCCATCCGGCGGCTCACCCGCAAGATCACCGCGGTGGTCACGGTCGCCGACGACGGCGGCTCCTCGGGACGGCTGCGTTCCGAGCTCGGTATGCTGCCCCCGGGTGATCTTCGAATGGCCTTGGCGGCCTTGGCCGAAGAGACCGACGGCATCTGGGCGCGAACCTTGCAACACCGCTTCGGCGGCACCGGCGCGCTGGCCGGGCACTCGGTCGGCAACCTGATCCTGGCCGGCCTCACCGAGGAGCTCGGCGACCCGGTCGCCGCCCTCGACGAGGCCGGGAAGATCCTGCGCATCACCGGCCGGGTGCTACCCATGTCGCCCATCGCGCTGACCATCGAGGCGGATGTCTCTGGGCTGGAAGGCGATCCGCGCGTGAGCCGCTGCATCCGCGGTCAGGTGGCGGTGGCGACCACGCCGGGAAAGGTGCGCCGGGTGCGGCTGATCCCCTCGGATCCGCCCGCCTGCCCCGAGGCGACCTCGGCCATCGAGCACGCCGACGTGGTGGTGCTGGGCCCCGGGAGCTGGTTCACCAGCGTCATCCCGCACGTGCTGGTGCCCGAATTGCACGAAGCGCTGCTGCATACCCGGGCGCGGAAAGTGCTGGTGCTCAACCTCGCTGCCGAACCGGGCGAAACGGCCGGATTCAGCGCGGAACGGCACCTGCATGTATTGTCCCAGCACGCACCGGATTTCACAGTCGACCATGTTTTGGTCGACTCGGGTTCCGTACCCGAGGGTAGGGAACGCGAACATCTGGCAAGAGCTGCCGAACAGCTGCGTGCACGAGTAACCTTCGCTGATGTCGCCGAGGCGGGGACGGACCGGCACCACCCCGGAAAGCTTGCCGCCGCACTGGATCAGGTGATCCGGCAACCTCGGCCGGAATTGGCAGGGCTTCGAGTCGAAGGACGGCATATGGGCCAACGTGTGCGGTCCGGGTTGGGTGGAAAGGAGCGCGTCTCGTGGCGATGACAGCGGAAGTGAAGGACGAGCTGAGCCGACTCTCTGTATCACAGGTGAGTTCGCGCGAGGCCGAACTGTCCGCGCTACTGCGGTTCGCCGGTGGATTGCACATCGTCGGCGGTCGAGTGATCGTCGAGGCCGAGGTGGACATGGGTTCCATCGCGCGCCGGCTGCGCCGGGAGATCTTCGAGCTGTACGGCTACGGCTCGGACGTGCATGTCCTCGGCGCGGGCGGGCTCCGGAAAACCTCCCGGTATGTAGTGCGGGTTTCCAAGGAGGGCGAGGCGCTGGCGCGCCAGACCGGTTTGCTCGATGTGCGCGGCCGCCCGGTGCGCGGCCTGCCCGCCCAGGTGGTGGGCGGCAGCATCGGCGATGCCGAAGCGGCTTGGCGCGGAGCGTTTCTCGCGCACGGCTCGCTCACCGAACCCGGTCGATCCTCGGCCCTGGAGGTGAGCTGCCCGGGGCCGGAGGCGGCGCTGGCGCTGGTCGGCGCGGCCCGGCGGATGGGCATCTCGGCCAAGGCGCGCGAGGTGCGCGGCACCGATCGCGTGGTGGTGCGCGACGGTGAGGCCATCGGCGCCCTGCTCACCCGCATGGGTGCGCAGGACACCCGGCTCACCTGGGAGGAGTGGCGCATGCGCCGCGAGGTCCGGGCGACCGCCAACCGGCTGGCCAACTTCGATGACGCCAACCTGCGTCGCTCGGCCCGCGCGGCCGTGGCCGCGGCGGCCCGTGTGGAGCGCGCGCTGGAAATACTGTCCGACGATGTGCCAGACCACTTGGCCGCCGCGGGCAAGCTGCGCGTGCTGCACCGCCAGGCGTCCCTCGAGGAGCTGGGCCAGCTCGCCGATCCGCCGATGACGAAAGACGCTGTGGCGGGCCGGATTCGGCGGCTGCTGTCGATGGCGGACCGGCGCGCCAAGGAACTCGGGGTGCCCGACACCGAAAGCGCGGTCACCGCAGAGCTGCTCGAAGAGGCATGAATCACCCACGCTGCTGTGTGATTGCCGGGTAATACCGTCCGGAAGCGTCGCAACCCTTGCGGTTGCGGCGCTTCCGAACGTCTGTGACCAAAGTGAACGTTCGGTAGTTCACCGTGGCGGGGGTGTGTCCGTGATGTATCCGTTACAGGTCTAGGGTTAACACCGCAACGGAAACGATCCGCAAAGCTGAGGAGCGAAAACGTGACTGTCCGGGTAGGGATCAACGGCTTCGGCCGCATCGGGCGCAACTTCTTCCGCGCCGTCGAGGCGCAGAAGGCCCTCGGCACCACCGATATCGAGATCGTGGCGGTCAACGACCTGACCGACAACAAGACCCTCGCCACCCTGCTGAAGTACGACTCCATCCTCGGCCGTCTGCCGCAGGACGTTTCCCTCGACGGCGACTACATCGTGGTCGGCGATCAGCGGATCCGCGCGCTGGAGATCAAGGAAGGCCCCGCCGCCCTGCCGTGGGGCGACCTGGGTGTCGACGTGGTCGTCGAGTCCACCGGCATCTTCACCAGCGCCGCCAAGGCCAAGGGCCACCTGGCCGCCGGCGCCAAGAAGGTCATCATCTCCGCGCCCGCCACCGATGAGGACATCACCATCGTGATGGGCGTCAACGACGACAAGTACGACGGCTCGCAGAACATCATCTCGAACGCCTCGTGCACCACCAACTGCCTGGGCCCGATCGCCAAGGTGCTCAACGACTCCTTCGGCATCGAGCGCGGCCTGATGACCACGGTCCACGCCTACACCCAGGACCAGAACCTGCAGGACGCCCCGCACAAGGATCTGCGTCGCGCCCGCGCCGCCGCGCTGAACATCGTGCCCACCGGCACCGGTGCCGCCAAGGCCATCGGCCTGGTGCTGCCCGAGCTGCTCGGCAAGCTCAACGGTTACGCGCTGCGCGTGCCGGTCCCGACCGGTTCGCTCACCGACCTGACCGTGGACCTGCGCAAGGCCGCCACCGTCGACGAGGTCAACGCCGCCATGAAGGCCGCCGCCGAGGGCCCGATGAAGGGCATCCTGAAGTACAATGTCGACCCGATCGTCTCCTCCGACATCGTGACCGACCCGCATTCCTCCATCTACGACGCGCCGCTGACCCAGGTCATCGACAACCAGGTCAAGGTCGCCTCGTGGTACGACAACGAGTGGGGCTACTCCAACCGTCTCGCCGACCTCATCGGCCTCGTCGGCAAGTCGCTGTAAGACCGATGGCGATCAAGACACTCCAGGATCTGCTGAACGAGGGTGTCGAGGGTCGGGGCGTGCTGGTGCGCTCCGACCTGAACGTTCCCCTCGACAACGGCGTCATCACCGACCCGGGCCGCATCATCGCGTCCGCGCCGACCATCAAGGCGCTGGCCGAGGCCGGTGCCAAGGTCGTCGTGACCGCGCATCTGGGCCGCCCCAAGGGTGAGCCGGATCCGAAGTTCTCCCTCGCTCCGGTCGCCGCGCGGCTGGCCGAAGAGCTTGGCCGCAATGTCCAGCTGGCCGGTGACGTGGTGGGCTACGACGCGCTCTCGCGCTCGGAGGGCCTCACCGACGGCGACGTGATGCTGCTGGAGAACGCGCGTTTCGACGCGCGCGAGACCAGCAAGGACGACGCCGAGCGGACCAAGCTGGCCAAGGCCCTGGTCGAACTCGTCGGCGACGACGGTGCTTTCGTGTCCGACGGTTTCGGCGTGGTGCACCGCAAGCAGGCGTCGGTCTACGACGTGGCCAAGCTGCTGCCGCACTACGCGGGCAACCTGGTCGACGCCGAGACCGAGGTGCTGAAGAAGCTCACCGAGAACCCGGAGCGGCCGTACGCGGTCGTGCTCGGCGGCTCGAAGGTCTCCGACAAGCTGGCGGTCATCGAGGCGCTCGCGCCCAAGGTCGACACCCTCGTCATCGGCGGCGGCATGTGCTTCACCTTCCTTGCGGCACAGGGCCTTTCGGTGGGCACCTCGCTGCTGCAGGAAGAGATGATCGAGACCTGCAAGGGGCTGCTCGACAAGTACGCCGACGTCATCCACCTGCCGGTGGACATCGTGGTCGCGGACAAGTTCGCCGCCGACGCGGAGTCGAAGACGGTGGCGGCCAACGAGATTCCCGACGGCTGGATGGGTCTGGACATCGGTCCCGACTCGGCCGCCCGTTTCGGCGCGCTGCTGACCGAGGCCAAGACCGTGTTCTGGAACGGCCCCATGGGCGTGTTCGAGTTCGAGAAGTTCGCGGCCGGCACCCGCGGTGTCGCCGAGGCCATCGCGGTCGCCACCTCCAAGGGCGCGTTCACGGTGGTCGGCGGCGGTGACTCGGCCGCGGCCGTGCGCACCCTGGGCCTGCCCGACGACGGTTTCTCGCACATCTCCACCGGTGGCGGCGCGTCGCTGGAATACCTGGAGGGCAAGGAACTGCCCGGCCTTTCGGTTCTGGAGGACTGAACCATGGCACGTAAGCCTTTGATCGCCGGCAACTGGAAGATGAACCTCAATCACCTCGAGGCCATCGCCCTGGTGCAGAAGATCGCATTCGCGTTGCCGGAGAAGTACTTCGACAAGGTCGACGTCACGGTGATCCCGCCGTTCGTGGATCTGCGCAGCGTGCAGACGCTGGTCGAGGGCGACCGCCTGCTGATCACCTACGGTGCCCAGGACGTGTCCACCCACGACGAGGGCGCCTACACCGGCGAGATCAGCGGTTCCATGCTCGCGAAGCTGGGCTGCTCGTTCGCCGTGGTCGGCCACTCCGAGCGGCGGCAGTACCACAACGAGGACGACGCCACGGTGCTGGCCAAGACCAAGCAGGCGCGCAAGTACGGCATCACCCCGATCGTCTGCATCGGTGAGGGCCTGGGCGTGCGCGAGACCAAGACCCACGTCGAGTACAACCTCGAGCAGCTGCGCGGCTCGCTCAAGGGCCTGACCGCCGAGGAGATCTCCAAGGTCGTCATCGCCTACGAGCCGGTCTGGGCCATCGGCACCGGCAAGGTCGCCACCCCCGCCGACGCGCAGGAAGTCTGCGGCGCGATCCGCAAGGAACTCGCCGAGCTGGCCAATCCCGAAGTGGCCGCGGGTGTCCGCGTCCTCTACGGCGGCTCGGTCAACGCCAAGAACGTCGGCGAGCTGGTCGGCCAGACCGACATCGACGGCGCCCTGGTCGGCGGCGCGTCGCTCAAGGGCGACGAATTCGCCACCCTCTCGGCCATCGCCGCGGGCGGACCGCTGCCGTAGCGGTTTTCCGTTGCAGAAAGGGCCGGGCATCCATGAGATGCCCGGCCCTTTTCGGCAGAATGTCGATCATGAGCGACGACTGGAACACCCAAATCATCAACGAGTTCCGCGCCAACGAGGGCCGGGTCGGCGGCCCCTTCGAGGGCGCCCCCATGATTCTGGTCCACCACCGCGGCCGCAAAACCGGCCGTGAAGGCGTGACTCCCCTGATGTACCAGCCCGACGAGCAGGACCCGAAGCTGGTATACATCTTCGCCTCCGCCGCAGGCGCGCCCAACAACCCCGCCTGGTACTACAACCTCACCGAGGCGGGCCGGACCGACGTCGAGGTCGGCACCGAAACCTACCCCGTCACCATCGCCGAGGTCACCGGCCCCGACCGCGACCGCATCTACGACATCCAGGCCACCCGCTACCCGGGCTTCGCGGGCTACGCCGAGAAGACCGCCGGCATCCGCACCATCCCGGTCCTGGCCCTGCGCCGATCCTGACAACTCCCGCGGCATCTGTGCTCGGGGAGTGCACCATGACACCATGGCATCGCAAACCGCTCCCGTGCACATAACGTTGACCGTGGATCCGGTAGTCGCGCACCTGATCATCGCGGCTGCCGAGTTGAACGGCGTGTCCGCGTCGGCTGTGGTGTCGCAGCTGGCGCGCCGTCACCTGCTCGCCGACTACGCACCGGTTCGCGAGCCGGGCGACGAAGTCGCGGAAGCCGTGATCGATATCGAGATCGATCGGGCGGCGGCGTGCGCCGACAGTGAGGAAGGCCCCTATTCGGTGGAGTGAGGGTGCGGGCCACGCTGGACGGCTTGTCTTGCGCGGGTGGCGGTTTCGCGTTCGGCGAGGATGGTGCGGCGGCGGGCGGCCATGGCGAGGGCCGGGGACGTGCCCGAGACGAGGGCGCGGTAGACGGCTTGCGCGTCTTCGAGGGCGTCTCGGGCTCCGATACCCGCGGCCGGGGTGATGGCGTGGTCGGCATCGCCGATGAGCAGGGTTGAATCGGTCGGGGGTGCGGCGGTGTCGAGGGGGACATTGCGGGCGTTGCTGACATGGACGGACTCGGTGGTGGCGAGGAAGCGGTCGATGAGGGCGCGATTGTTCGGAGTGGCGGTGCGGATCCGGTCTGCCCACTCGCCGACCGGTCGCAGGCTGAGGTCGTCGCTGCCCGGGAGCGGGGGTCGGGGGAGTCGGAGGAACCAAAGCGCTGCCGGGTCGCCCGGGCGCCAGATGTGGCCGAGGGTGCTGGAAAGGTTTCCGGTGGACGATAGTTCGGCGAAGAAGTGCAGGGTGGCCGGGGTGGTCGGCAGGGTGAGGGGTTCGGTGGTCATGCCGTAGAGCACGACGTCGCCCGCGTATTGCGGGGTGCGGTCGGGTTCGAGGTGGGCGCGGACGGTCGAGTCGACACCGTCGGCGGCGATGATCAGGTCGTCGTGAATCGCGGTGAGGTCGGTGACCGCGGTGGCGAATCGGGTTTCGGCGCGGGTCGCGGTGACGAAATCGGTGAGGATCGCCATGAGGTTGCGGCGCAGCCAGAATCGGTGCCCTTGGCCAGGGGTTGCGCCATGGTGGCCCGCGCTGTCGGTGTATTCGAGCCCGCCGGTGAGGGGATAGGACGCGGCGCGCAGGGCGGATTCGTCGACGCCCAGGGCGGTGAGGGCGCGGTGGCCGCGGCCGTCGATGAACAGGAAAGCGCCGCCGCCCTGGGGTTTCGGCTGCCGTTCGTACAGGGTCACCGGTGTTCCGTGTCGTGCCAGCGCACCCGCCAGTGCTGATCCGGCGACGCCGCCGCCGATGATCGTGACCAAGTCGGACCTCCTCGCCGTGCCGCGGTTCTGACGATTCCTCTGATGGGGAGTGCTGAGACGTTGCGCGGCCGATCGAGGCCAGTTGACAGCTTATCGCTTATTGACAGTAACTCTCATGTCGGCAGATATTTGCAATGAGTGAAGGAGTTCGAATGTCATTGCGGGAGCGGCAACGTCGGCAGGTTCGGGACGAGATCCAGCGGGCGGCCTATGAACTGTTCGCGGCCAAGGGATTCGCGGAGGTGACGACCGAGGAGATCGCCGCCGCGGCGGGGGTGTCGGCGAGTACGTATTTCCGGCATGTGCGCAGCAAGGAGGATCTGCTGCTGGATCCGGTCCGCGAAGGCGGGGCCGGGATCGTGGCGCTGCTCGAGGAGCGGGACGCGGGGGAGGCCCCGGACGTGGCGCTCGCGGGGGCGATTCTGGCGCGGTCGACGGCGCTGGCGGCGGTGGAGCTGGAGCAGTGGCGGGCGGCGTTCGCGACGGCTCCGCATCTGCTGGAGCGGGTGGCGTTGATCACGCCCGAACATCGGACGCGGCTGGTGGAGCTGGTCGGGGTGCGGATGGGGCGCGATCACCGGGAGGACAGCACTGCGGGGTTGCTGGTACATCTCATGCTCGCGGCGGCGGAATTCGGTTACCTGCAATGGCTTCGGAGTTCGGAGCATCCGGAGATGTCGCTGGCGGTGTGCGTGGTGGGCGCCCTCGACGCCGTGGTCGGCGAACGCTGGCGGCGCGACGTCTGAAAGCCGTTGGGGCGCACGGTGAGCGATACAACAGAACGCGATGATTGAGGAAACATGTTGGACGACAAGGAAACTGCCGGGACATTCGATCTGATCGTGGTGGGGTCGGGGGCGGCGGGCATGGCCGCGGCGCTCACGGCCGCGCGGCACGGGCTGTCGGCCGTCATCGTCGAGAAGGCGCGCCACTGGGGCGGGTCCACGGCGCGATCCGGTGGCGGCGTGTGGATCCCGGGCAACGCGGTACTGCGCCGGGAAGCCCCCGCCGATGAGCTCGAGGCGGCCCGGACCTATCTGAAGGACATCGTCGGGGCGGGCGTCTCGCCGGAGCGGATCGATACCTTCCTCGACCGTGGTCCGGAGGCCTTCGATTTCCTGGCCGGGCATTCGCCGCTTCGAATGCGCTGGGTGCCAGGCTATTCCGACTACTACCCGGAAGCGCCCGGTGGCCGCGCGCACGGACGGTCGGTGGAGCCGGTGCCCTACGACGCCACGGGCCTCGGTGCCGAACTGGACACGCTGGAACCGGATTACGCGAAGGCGCCGCGGAACGTCGTGGTGACCCAGGCCGAATTCCGCCGGCTGCACCTGGGCCTGCGCAATCCACGCAGCCCGCTCACCGCCATCGGAATCGCGGGCCGGTGGCTCGTGGCCACGGTGCTGCGCCGCCGGGTGCTCGCCCGGGGGCAAGCCCTCAGCGCCATGCTGCGCGCGGGCCTGATCTCGGCGAATGTGCCGCTGTGGCTGGACACTCCGCTGGTGGAGCTGTGCACCGAGGACGGCCGGGTCACCGGCGCGGTGGTGCTGCGTGACGGCCGCGAGCAGGTGCTCACCGCCCGGCGCGGGGTGGTCGTCGCGGCGGGCGGCTTCGAGCACAACGAGGTGATGCGCAAGCAGTTCCAGCGCCAGCCCATCGGCACCGACTGGAGCGTCGGCGCGAAGGCCAATACCGGTGACGGCATCCGCGCGGGCCAAGCCGTCGGCGGCGCGGTCGAATTCATGGACGACGCCTGGTGGGGGCCATCCATCCCGCTCCCGCGCGAAGCCTGGTTCTGCCTGGCCGAACGCAACCTGCCCGGCAGCGTCGTCGTCAACGCCCGCGGCGAACGCTTCATGAACGAGTGCCTGCCCTACGTCGAGGCCGTCCACCGCATGTACGGCGGCGTCAACGGCCAGGGCGAGGGCCCCGGCGAAAACCTGCCCGCCTGGCTGATTTTCGACCAGCGCTACCGCAACCGCTACCAGTTCGCGGGCGTCCCACCCCGTCAGCCCCTGCCCGGCCGCTGGTTCAAGTCCGGCGCGCTGACCCGAGCCGACTCCCTCCCCGAACTCGCCGAGAAACTCGGCCTCCCGGTCGAGAAATTCGAAGCGACGGTATCCCGCTTCAATGAATTCGCCGCCGCCGGTGCGGATCCCGACTTCGGCCGCGGCAACAGCGCCTACGACAACTACTACGGCGACCCCCGCAACCACCCGAACCCGAACCTCGGCGCGCTGGAATCCGGCCCGTTCTACGCAGCGAAACTGGTCCCCGGCGACCTGGGCACCAAGGGCGGCTTGGTCACCGACGTGCACGGCCGCGTCCTCCGCGAGGACGGCACCCCCATCGACGGCCTGTACGCCGCCGGAAACGCCAGCGCCCCCGTCATGGGCCACACCTACGCCGGCCCCGGCGCGACCATCGGCCCCGCCCTGGTCTTCGCCTACCTCTCCGCCCGCCACGCCGCCCAATAGCGCCCAGTGGCAGTCCCTGGAGGCCGATTCGGTCAAATCCCCTCCAGGGATTGCCACTCGACGGAATGGGGGAGGTCCGTGGCGGCGGGCGGAGCCCGGCATGGGCGGTCGACCGCTCGGTTCGGCTGTCGGTTCGGTTGGCGGAGGGATTGGCAGGCCTTGCCGCCCAGTGACTTTCTATCTACACCCTCCATTCGTGGCTGATCTCGAATCGGGCGACGAATCGCGGAGCAGGGGTTACCGTCGATGGTGTGTTCGGCATCATCCGGCCCTGCCGTCATCGGCTGGGCGAGGAACTCGGGCGGGCTTGGCTGGCGCAACTGTGCGGGCTGTGTCTCGCGCTGCGTGACGATCACGGTCAGAGCGCCCGCTTGGCAACCAATTACGACGGGCTGATCATTTCGGCCCTGGTGGAGGCGCAGTCGACCGTGTCGCCCACGCGCCGAGCCGCCGGGCCCTGCCCGCTGCGCGGCATGAAGCGGGCCGATGTCGCCACCGGCGACTGCGTCCGGCTGGCCGCCACCGTCTCCCTGGTGCTGGCCGCCGCCAAGGTCCGCGACCACGCCGACGATCACGACGGCGTGGCGGGTGCCGCCGGATTCCGTCCCGCCGCCCGCCGGATCGCCCGGCGCTGGGCCCGGCAGGGCGAATCCACCGGCGCGGGACTGGGTTTCGATACCGGTGTGCTGGTCACGGCGGTGGACCGCCAGGGGGAGGTCGAGGCCGCGGCGGTGATCGGCACCCCACTGCTGGAGGTCACCGAGCCCACCGAGACCGCGACGGCGTTCGGCCACACCGCCGTGCTGGCTGGCGGCCCGGCAATCAGGCGCCGCTGGCCGAGGTTGGCCGATTGTTCGGCCGCATAGCCCATCTCGTGGACGCGGTGGAGGATCTCGAGCAGGATCTGGCGCACGGGAAGCGGAATCCCTTGGTGGCTACGGGAACCGATGTGGCCGAGGCGCACCGGCTGTCCGGCGATGCGCTACTGGGTATCGAATTGGCCATGGCCGATGTGGAATTCACCGATGGACGGCTGATTCACAAGCTGCTCGAACATGAGCTGGGCCGCTCGGTGACCCGCACCTTCGGCGGTCACGGCCCCGCGTGCGCCACGCACGGTGCGCTCATCGCGCCCACGAGCCGCTGGCGTCGGCGCGGCCCCGACCCGTGGGGACCGCCGCCGCCCGGATACGGTCCGCCGCCGGGCTACGGCCCGGGGCCGGGCTACTACGGGCCTGCGCGCCGCCGCAGCGGTTGCTGCCTGCCGTGTTGCCAGGGCTGTGTCTGCTGCGGCGAGGGTTGTTGCTGCTGTGAGGAGAGCTGTTGCTGCTGCGAGGAATCCTGCTGCGACTGCTGATCTTTCACCGCGAGGGCCGGGCACCGTGATGCCCGGCCCGCCCGGTGTCGATGAACCCGCCCACTCCGGGTAGACGGCTCAGCGGCTCGGGACTACTTGGCCGTCGTGCTGGATCCGCCCGAAAGCATGCTGCTGCCCGCGTTGAGCAGCGAGCTGCCGCTGCCCAGGCCCGAGGAGCCGGAGGTCGTGGTGGTGGTCTGCAGCGTCCAGGTGCCGCAGCCGCTGGTGAAGAAGGCGACGTCGGTGGGCTTGATCTCGACGGTGACGGTGCCGTTGATCGCGCCGCCGGCCTCGATGGTGGCATTGGCGCCGGGGGTGGTGGCCGACAGCCGCGCCCAGGCGCACACGCCGAGGGCGGTGGTGGTCTTGTAGACGCCGGGCTGGATGTCGACGCCGACCTTGAAGGTGGAGTCGCTGCCCATGGAGGTCGGGAGGGCGGCGTTCGCGGTACCGGTGCTCGCCAGCAGGGCGGCCGCGGTCACGGCGAGGCCATTGGCCCAGATTGTCTTCTTCATAGCGCTTCCTCAGTGTGTGAAATGAGAGCGTTTCGGAGGGTAATGGCTGAGACGGTGCACCGGGAGCGTTTTCAGTAACCCGGACAATCTGGATATTCAATGCCGGAATCCGCGCGGGCGATCATGATGGCGAATGTGGCAGGACAATTCGTTCCCATCCCGGATTGGTTCTCGGCCGACAATCAGGACTGCGGCCTGGCGATCGCGGATCTCGGCGGCGACGGCACCCTCGACGCGGTAATCCTGATCGTTGACAACCCGCCCGGCCAGAACACCGGCAACTACCGGGTCGGCCACGGCCTGGCCGCCGACGGGACGGTCGGGCAGTGGGGACCCTGGCTGGAAGTGCCCGACCGGTGGGGCTGGGAGAACCAAGGCGCGGGCATGACCGTCGCCGACCTGGACGGGGACGGACGGCCGGAGCTGATCGTGTTCGCGGTCGATCATCCGCAGAACGGGAACGCCGGGCTGTACACCATCGGCTGGGGGCTCGACGGCAGCGGTCACTGTGTGGACGGGTGGAGTCGATGGTCACAGGTGCCCGGCTGGGGATTTCAGGAAAACGAAGGCGCGGCAATAGCTTCGCTGCCCGGCACCGGTGGCCTGCCCCGGCTCGCGGTGTGCACCATCGACCACCCGCGTGACGGTAGTGCCGGATACCTGCGCACGCTCGACCTCGACACCGATCTCGACACCGCCGCCACCGAAGGCACTTGGCGCGTACTGGATTTCGGCACCGAGATCAATCCGGTGCACGCCGCCCTGCTGTACACCGGCGATGTGCTGTTCTTCGCCGGATCCGGCAACGACCCGGATCGGTTGAACGCCCACGACTTCCGCACCCGCGTCTGGCACTACCCGAACCCGGGGCTGGCCGCGCCCGTGACACCCATCGACCTGTTCTGCACCGGACAGGCGTTCCTGCCCGACGGCCGCCTGCTGGCGGTGGGTGGCACCAGACAGTACGACCCGTTCTACGGCCTGCGCGACGCCCTGCTGTTCGATCCCCGGACGCTGACCTGGACCGCCCAGCCCGATATGTCCTACGGCCGTTGGTATCCGACGCTGACTGCGCTGAAAAACGGTGCGGTGCTCGCTGTTTCCGGTCTCGGTGAGGAAGGCTTCCTGTCCGAGACCCCGGAGATCTTCGACCCGGCGACCATGTCCTGGTCGAATCTGCCGGTGCCCGGGCCGATTCCGATGTAGGCGCACCTGGTGCTGCTGGCCGACGGTCGGGTCTTCTACACCGGTGGCCAGTACGGCACCGACAACGGCATGCGCCCCTCGATCTGGGACACCGCCACCGGCACGGTTACCGAGGTGCCCGGACTCTACGACCCGGAATCGCGCAATCAATCCACGAGTGTGCTGCTGCCGCCCGCGCAGGCCCAGCAGGTCATGATCATGGGCGGCGGCCGGGTCGACCCGCACGGTCCCGGCGCCGCCTCGGCCGACACCCGCATCGTCGATCGCACCGCCGCCGCACCCGCCTACCGGGCCGGACCGCCCCTGGCCTACGCCCGCATGCACGTGTGCGCGGTGATCCTGCCCGACCGCACCGTGCTGGCCACTGGCGGCTCGGCCATGGAGGAAATGGCCGACATGGCACCACCCAACGCCGAGCTCTACGACCCGCCGCCGGAACCTGGTCGCCCACCGCGCCGCAACGCGTGGCCCGCCTGTACCACTCGGTGGCCCTGGTGGCCCAGGACGGCAAGGTGATCACCGCCGGGTCGAACCCGCAGCGCAAGACCGAGAAACTGCGCATCGAAATATTCTGGCCGCCATACCTTTTCAAAGGCTCGCGACCTGAGTTCGAGATATCCACGGATGCCGTCGAATACGGCGCATCACGTACCCTGACCACCACTGCCGCCGTGCGCGAGGCGAGCCTGATGCACCCCACCTCCTGCACCCATTCCCGCGACAACACCCAGCGCCTGATCGACCTGCCGATCACCGCGACCGCGCCCGGCACGCTCACCGTCTCCACGCCTTCGAGCCCCGCGCTCGCCCCACCGGGCTGGTATCTCGTGGTCGTGGTGGACACCAACGGGATTCCCTCGACCGGCCACTGGTTGCGATTGAATCCTCCGACGCCATCACCGGTGTGAGGATTACCGTGGTCCCATGACCGCGGAGTACCGGCACCTGCTCGTCAAACGCGACGGCGACACCATCACCGTCACCATGAACCGCCCCGATCGCCGCAATGCCCTGTCCGCCGACCACCTCACCGAACTGCTGGCCGCCTTCCGCGCCGCCGGCGACACCGACGCCACCGGCATCGTGCTGGCCGCCGCCGGACCGGTTTTCAGCGCGGGCCACGATTTCGCCGACGTGGCCGCCCGCGACCTGCTCGGCGTGCGCGACCTGCTCACCCTGTGCCAGCAGGTGATGACCACCCTGGAGTCGGTCCCGCAGGTGGTGATCGCGCGGGTGCACGGCCTGGCCACCGCCGCGGGCTGCCAACTGGTCGCCTCCTGCGACCTGGCGATCGCCGCCGAATCCGCGGGCTTCGCCCTGCCCGGCGGCAAGGGCGGCTGGTTCTGCCACACCCCGGCCGTCCCGGTCGCGAGGTCGATCGGCCGAAAGCGCCTGATGGAACTGGCACTCACCGGCGATGTCGTCGACGCCCGCACCGCGGTCGACTGGGGCTTGATCAACTACGCCGTCCCCGATGCCGATCTCGACACCGCCGTCGCGGACCTCCTCGCCCGCGCCACCCGCGGCAGCCGCGCCAGCAAGGCCCTCGGCAAGCGCACCCTCTACGCCCAACTCGACCGCCCGGAGGCCGACGCGTACACCCTCGCCCGCGAAGTCATGGCCGCCGCCTCCCAATTGCCCGGCGCCCGTGAGGGAATGGCCGCCTTCCTGGAGAAGCGCCACCCCATCTGGACCGACTGACCCGGCGCCCCACCTCCCAGCGTCGTCGAGTGGCACACCGGCATGGCCATCGGCGGCGGGCTGACCGTGGCTCAGTCGGTGGGGTCCGGAATCACCACGCTGGTCACCATTTTCGTCGCCCTCGGCCTGCTGAGCGAGCCGCTGTGGTTCGGGCTGCTGCTGGCGCTGGGAACATCCGGGCCGATGTGCGTGTCGGGGGCCGCGACGGGCAGCTCGAGACGCTGATCTCGAATCCGCTCGCGCCGCACCGGATGCCGCTGGACGTCCCGCCCGAACCGCCGGTCGACCTCACCGATCGCGAGCGCGACGTGCTGCGGCTGATGGCTCAGGGGCGCAACAACTCCGAGATCGCGGGGGAGCTGTTCATCGGGGTCAGCACGGTGAAGACGCACATCAATTCGCTGTTCGCCAAGCTCGGCGTGCGCGACCGGGGCCAGGCCATCGCGTATGCGCACCGCACGGGACTCGCGCGCTGAGCCGGTCGGGGGAGCAGGCCGAGGTAGCGTCGTCAGCTATCTTAGTCTGTAGATATTGCAATCTGAACATGGATCATCGAGGTGTCGCCCGTGCCGCCTACGATGTCGCCATGACCGCCTCGCAACGCCTGCGGATCGTCCCGTCGCACTTCGCACTCGACCATCTGCCGAATTCGACCTTCCCCGAGGACGACGAGTGGATCGCCCTGGTGCGTGCCCCGGAGGGGCTCACCGTGATTCGAGAAGCGCCGGCCTGGGCCGAAGGGGAGATCTGGCAGGGCTTCTACGGTGTCGACGCGGGTGGTCTGGATACGCCGGGCACCTTGGCGGCGTTGATCGGCCCGCTGGCAGAGTCGGCCATCCCGGTGTTCGTCGCGTCGACCTATCACGCGGATCTGGTGCTGGTTCCGGCGCACCGGTTGGAGGAGGCGTCGGCCGTACTGCGCGACGCGGGGCATCGGATCGCGGAGTAGTCGCGGGTCGGGCGTGGAAAATACGCATCGGAGTGGGTGATTCGGTCGGCTTGCGCCGATTGTCTCCGGGGTGCAGGATAATACTGTCTACGTACGTAGAACGTATGTACGGGCGCGTCCCGGCGCCCGGCGCGGTAAGTGCTGAGCCGTGAGGTGAGGAGGCGTCAGTGGCGAGTGCGCGAGGTTTCGGAGATCTGGAAGCGGTCGTGATCGAACGCATCTGGGATCGTTCCGAGAAGACGACGGTCCGAGAGTTGTTCGATGAATTGGCCGGGGAGCGCGATATCGCGTACACCACGGTGATGTCGACCATGGACAACCTGCACCGCAAGGGCTGGCTGGAACGCGAGCGGGTGGGCAAGGCCTACCGCTACTGGCCAACGCTCAGTCGTGAGGAGTACGGCGCCCGGCTGATGCGGGAGGCACTCGGCAGCGGCGGCCGTTCGGAGTTGGTGCTGGCCCATTTCGTGGAGCAGATGAGCGCCGAGGAATCCGAGGGACTGCGCGCGGCCCTGCGCAAACTCGCGCGCTCCAAACTTCGCTAGCCCTCGCTGAACCCGCTCGCCGTCGTGGCGGGCCGCTCGGCTAGGTCGCGCAGACCTCGATGCCGATGATCGTCGCGACGATGGCGGCCACCGGAATCGCCACGGCGGTGAGCGCCGCCGCGGTGGCGGCCACGCGGGTGTGCAGGCGCGGTGGGGCGGCGGGCTCGGACAACCGGCGCATTCGGGGGAGCAGTGCGGCCTCGGCGGTCGCGGGCGGGCTCGGCAGTTCGGAGAGGGTGAGCAGGGCCTGCAGGACGGTGGCGCGGCCGTGGATGCGCGCGGCGGCGTCGTCGGCGAGCATCTCGAGCAGCCGGGCCACCTCGGAGGCGCCGACGGTGAACAGATCGGCGCGCGGCAGCGCGGTCGCCAGGCCGCGGGTGAGGGTGAGCAGCAGGTGGTGGCGGCCCTCGAGGTGTGCGCGCTCGTGGGACAGGACCGCGCCGAGGTGGTCGTCCTCGAGCACGGTGAGGACACCGCGGCTGACGACGATCGTATGGGGTTTGCCCGCAACGCAATACGCGGCCGGTTGATCGACCTCGAGGACGACGGCGTCGAGGTCGGGATGGTGGCGGCCGGCCAGGCGGGCCATGCGGGCGTGCTCGAGGGTGTGGCGGCGCAGGCGCAGCAGGGTGGCGCCGAGGCGGAAGGCGACGAGAACGGCTGCGACGGTGGCGAATCCCGACAGCGCCAGCAGTCCGATCTGGAGCGGGCCGCCGTAGTGGCCGACGGCGGCGTCGTGCAGGTGCAGTAGGCAGCTGTCCATGAAGCGGACCGGGAACAGCGAGATCCGGTGGGTGACAAGGTCGATGATGACGATCGTCAGGGTGATCGTCCAGGCGAGCACGGTGGAGGCCATGGCGGCGAGCCAGGCGGCCACGGCCATGCGCGGCGCGGTCCCTTCGACGCTGAGCCTGCGAAGCAGCCGCGGTGCGAGGACGGCGACCGCGAAGCCGTAGAGCATCAGGCAGACGGCGACGCTCATGGCCACACCCGCGATCGGGCTGCTCGCATTCGGATCCTCCCTTGGACTGACCCTCGAGTGTAGAGGGGAAAACTGAGGGCAGACTTACTCCCGAAGTGGTGTGGCGGCCGCCACGGCCGTGCGTCGCGGCCGCCCGGTCCGGATGTGAAAAAGGTGTGAATCCGCCGCGCGTACTTGTGGTCGGCGGCGAATCTCCGGTATCTACGTAACTACGTAGTTGATACCTAGATAAGCCGGGTGTCGTTCGCTCGACGGCACCGGGACGCCGACCGGACCGGCGTCGACGGCGGGTGGGGCCCGGTGCTTCCGCGAGCAGGCCGGGCCCTACCCGCGGTCACCGGACCGCGGGCGCGGCCAGCAGTGCGCGGGCGGCGGACTCGATCGCCGCCTCGTCCAGCAGCACCGTCGACGCCGCGGGACCCAGCGGCACGAAACTGTCGGCACTGGTGACCCGGGCCAGGCGGCCGTCGAATCCGGCGTCGATCAGGGCGGTGCACACGGCCTCGGAAATGCCGCCGCTGCGGCGGGTTTCGTCCGCGATTAGCACCCGTCCGGTGGCGCGGGCGTGGTCGAGCAGATCCTCGGTCGGCAGCGGGGACAGCCAGCGCAGATCCAGCACCCGCGCGTGGATGCCGTCCGCGGCCAGCCGCCGGGCCACCCGCAGGCTCATGGGGACGCCGTTGGCAAAGCTGACGATGGTCAGATGCGCGCCGGTGCCGTGCACCCGGGCGCGGCCGATATCGGCATGGCGCACACCGGAAATCGGAGCCAGCCAGGCGCCGTCGCCGGCGCGGTACAGGTCGCGGGTGTGATACAGCGCGATCGGCTCCACGAACACGCACACCCGCCCGTCCACCCGCGCGGCCGACACACAGGTGCGCAGCATGGCGGCCGCGTCGTCGGCGCGCGCGGGGGTGGCGATCACCAGGCCGGGGATATCCCGCAGCGCGGCAAGGGAATTGTCGTTGTGGAAGTGCCCGCCGAAGCCCTTCTGATAGGCCAGGCCCGCGATCCGCACCACCACCGGATTGCGGTAGCGGCCTCCGGAGAAGAACGACAGCGTCGCCGCCTCCCCGCGCAGCTGATCCTCGGCATTGTGCGCGTAGGCCAGGTATTGGATCTCCGGAATCGGGACGAACCCCGCCAGCGCCGCCCCGAGCGCGGTGCCGAGCACGCTCTGCTCGTCGAGCAGGGTGTCGAAAACCCTTCGCACACCGAAGCTCTGCTGCAATCCCTTGGTGACGCCGTAGACGCCGCCCTTGCGGCCCACATCCTCGCCGAAGACCAGAATGTCGCGATCGCGGGTGAGCAACTGGGCCAAGGTCCGATTCACGGCCTGAGCCAGGGTGAGCGGCTCGCCCGACGCGGCGGGCGCCTCGCCCTGGCCCGAATTCGACTGCCCGGCAGCGGTATCGGCGGCGGGCTTGGCGGCGACCGCGCCGTTCGGCTCGGTCTCGGCGTTGCCGCGCGCGGTGTCCGCACCGCTTCGCACTGTGTCCGTGCCGGTGCGCAGGGCGTCCGCGCCGCTGACCGTGGTGTCCGGACCGCTCCGCAGGCTGTCCGTGCCACTGCGCGACGTGTCCGTGCCGCTGCGCGCGGTGTCGGTACCGCTGCGCGCCGTGTCTGTACCGCTACGCGCGGCCTCCGTCCCCGTGCGCAGGGTATTGGGGACCGCGCGCAGCGCATCGGTGCGCACGACGGTCGGCCGGGCGGGCGCCAGCGATGCCATCACCGCGGCGGCGGAGGTCAGTTTCGGTGCGCTCCAGGCATTTTCGGCGGCCGCGGCGACCTGCGCGGCGATCTCGTCGTAGCGTCCGGTGATCTCGGCGGGGGAGGCCACGCCGGTGGCGATGAGCAGCCGGGCGGTGGCGGTGACCGGATCGTGGCGCAGGTCCGCGGCGATCTCGCCGGGGCGGCGGTAGGCCGATTCCACATCGGATCCGGCGTGGCCCAGCAGTCGCACGGTGCGCAGCCGCAGGAACGCGGGTTTGCGGTGGGCGCGTACGTATTCGGCGGCCGCGGTCGCCGCCGCCAGCGCCGCGGGCAGATCCGCGCCGTCGGCGTCGAACCAGGCCAGGCCCGGCCGCGCGCCGTAGGCCTGTTCGATCCAGGTGCGCGGGGTGGGCACGCTGATGCCCAGGCCGTTGTCCTCGCACACGAACAGGATCGGTACCGGCACGTTCTGGTGGGCGGTGTGGATCGCGGTATTGATCGCCCCGGTGGCGGTCGAGTGATTGGCCGAGGCGTCGCCGAAGCTGCACACCACCACCGAGTCCGCGGGCCAGTCGCAGCGCAGCCGCAGGTGCGCGGCGCGTTCGATGGCGAAGGCCAGCCCGACCGCGCGCGGCAGGTGCGAGGCGATGGTGGAGGTCTGCGGGATGATGTGGGCGGGTTTGCTGCCGAATACCTTGTGCCGCCCACCGGAAATCGGATCGGCGGCCGCGGCGGCGACGCCCAGCATGACATCGCGGATGGGGTCGAGTCCGGGCACCTGCCGGGCCCGGTGCACGAAGAACGCGCCCGATCGATAGTGCAGCAGCGCCGGGTCGGTCACCTGCAGCGCGGCCGCCACCGCCACATTGCTCTCGTGTCCCGAGGATCCGATGCGGTAGTAGCCGTGGCCTTCCCGGGTCAGCCGTCGTGCGGCCAGATCCAGTTGCCGCGACGCCACCTGCGCCTCGAACAGCTCCAGGCATCGCTGTCCGGTCAGCGCCCCGGCGGCGTCGATGGTGTCCTGCGGTGGGCGAGGGGTCCCCGGCGTCGTCGCGGCCACTTCCGTGCGAAACCACTGATCCAGATCAGCTTCCCGATCGTTGATGACGCCCTCCCATATGTCCCATATGTCGCGCTCAGCGTAGATCTGAAACGACGCTTGGCGCGGCAACTTCCGATCTCTCGGCCAGTCCGACCGGACCACCACCGATCAGCTCGGCCAGTGATCCGTCTCCAGCATGTCGGCAATGAGGGCGGCAATGTTCCAGGCGTCGTCCCCGCCGCGGTGATGGGTGCCCTCGAGCGGCAGACCGGCCAGTCGCAACGCCCCCGCCATCCCGTAGCGGCGCTTGGTCTCTCGCGCGGTGGAGAACGCCAGCTTCGCGTTGGTGTGCCGCGACCCGAACGGATACCGCACCCCCGTTCCCTCGCACTGCGCCAGGAACTGCTTGCGGTCGTAATCCCCCCAGCTGGCCCACGGCCGCGAATCGGCCCGAAACTCGCTGCGCAGCAACGCACACGCCGCCGCGAAACCGGTCCCGCCCGCCACCTGCTCCGGCGTCAGCGTCGTGAGGCTCGTGCAGAACTCGCTGACCACCGAATGCTCGGGCCGCACCAGTATGGAGTGCTTCTCCACCCGCTCCCGCGTGCGCACATCGAGCACACACAGCCCGATCTCGATGATCTCGTTGGGCTGCCCCGGCGGATTCGGCCCCTCCCAGCAGGTGGCCTCCACGTCCACCACGTTCAGATATCTCTCGTCCATGGGCCGAAACGCTAGCCCGCCACCACACCCCGGCGACAACGTTTTTCGATCCCGGCGGCCGACACCAGCGCTCCCGCACTCACAAGGAAGACCTCTTTCACCGAGTGGCAAGTCCTGGAGGCGTTTTCGGACAATTCCCCTCCAGCGCTTGCCGCTCGGCGATCTCGGGGGTTACTGGGCGCGGAGTTTGAGGCCGGTGTTGTTGGTGGAGTTGCGGAGGGTGAGTTGGTCGGAGTCGATGGTGGCGGTGGTTTTTCCGTCGAGGGCCTGGAGGACTTGGGTTTCGAGCTCCATGACCTGGGGTTCGCACATCTTGCGGGTGGTGGCGAGGGTGAAGGTGATGGTGTCGGCGTCGATGGCGGCGGTGCCGGTGACGGTGTTGCAGCCGGCGGTGCCGGAGACCTTGCCGTCGGGGGTGATGGTGAGGGTCGGGCGGACCTCGTCGAGGGTGGCGGAGCGGACCTCGGCCTCGGGGCGCAGCAGGGCGGTGACGATCCAGGTGGTGCCGGTGAGGGGCTTGTCGGGGTTGGCGGCCTTGCGGTCGAGCAGGGTCACCGTGGAGCCGTTGCCCTCGAGAGTGAGGGTATCGCCGACCAGGGTCCAGGTGGGCTGGGAGCGCAGCAGGCCGTCCTGCCAGCCGTCGGCGCCCGCCAGATCGCCGGGGCAGCCCATCAGGGTGGTTGCCCTCTTGCCCACGTGCAGCGTATTGCCTTGCAGGTCAACGGGTCCGGTGGCGGTATTGCAGCCGGCGGTGGCGGAGACCCGGCCGTCGGCGAAGTGCAGGGTGAGCGGGCCGCCGCCGGGGATCGGGGTGCCCGACACCGCGGTGGAGACGAACGAGCGGCCCATCGGCGAGGCGGGCGGGGTGTCGCCGACGCCGCCGCTCGAGGAGCATCCGGCGGCGGCCACGGCGGTCAGGGCGAGCAGCACCCACACACGATTTGCTGACATGTAGCCGATCGTACGGGCGTCACACCGGCATCCCGAGTGCCGACGCGAGGGTCTGGCCGATCACGTCGACGAAGGTGGCGATCGCGCCGGGATCGAGCAGCCCGGAATACACGTCGCGGTTGTGGCAGCCGACGGGCGCGGGCACCCCGTTGAGGCGGTCGTCGAGCCACATGGCCGCGCTCGCGGTATTGGAGACCGCCGCGATGCCGTGCTCGCTGAACAGATCCCGGGTGTACTGCACGCGGGCGCCGGGATCGCGGCAGTAGATGTCGTAGGTGTTGTTCACCGCGTTGAGCGGCATCACCTCGTCGAAGGTGCCCTCGTAGAGGTAGAGCGGCGTGGGCGGGGTGCCGCGGTGGCCGAGGCTGAGCTCGTCGAGCACCGGCTGCAGCTCCGGGGCCAGCATCGGATCGCCGGGATAGTCGAACATCCCCTTGATGTTCGCGAACGGGAACGCCGCGAACTGCAAAGCCACGCACTGGTTCTCGTGCACCAGCCGGACCGCCTTGCCCAGCGGGTTCATGTGCTCGTCGAGGAATCGGTTCAACTGCGGATACTCGCGCGCCACCCCGAACAGCCCGCCCAGCACCGCGCCGCCGAAGGTCGAGGTGCCGTTGTTGTAGTCGATGGCGGTGCGAATATCGGCCATCAGCCCGCCGGTAGCCGACCCGACCAGATTCAGCTCCGGCGCGTAGGCGGGCGCTAGTTCGGCGGCGTGCGCGGTGGGGATCGCGCCGCCGGAATAGCCCCACATCGCCACCCGGGCCTCGGTGCCGGGCAACCCCGCCGGTACGAAGCCCTCCGCGGCCCGAATCCCGTCGAGGGTGATGCGCGCGCCCAGCGGCCCGACCGCATACGCCGCGTTCGGGCCCTCGTGATCGGGGATCACCACCGCGTGCCCGAGTTGCAACATGGCCTGCACCTCGACGAATTCGGCCTCCATCACCGGATTGAGCGGATTGGGCGGCGAACCCATCTGCAAGGCGTAGGAGGGCGCGCAGTTGATCGAGAGCGAATCCTCGGCCATCTGGAACGAGACCAGCCCGCGCTGCCCGCTGCGCGCGGCCCGATGCGGCACCACCACCGTGGCCACCGCCGCGATCGGGTCGTCGCGGGTATCGGTGCTGCGGTAGGACAGCTGCCACGCGGTGGCGTTCAACGGCAGTAGCCACACATTGGCCAGATTCACCTGCCGGGCCGCCAGAATCTCCCCGGGCTGCGCCGCGGCCACGCGGGCGGGATCGGGTTGGTAGAAGCCGGGATCCAGATACGGCGGTGCAGGCGGTGTCGGGAAGGGCAGTGCCGGTTGCACCGGCACCGGGTCGGCCGCGCCGGTCCCGGTCACCGCCGGGCAGACCGCCACGGTCAATCCCGCCGCTACCGCCGCGCACACCTGGGCGATCGTCCTGTTCCCCGCTGTCATATCGAACTCCTCCGGGCAGCTGCGGCGGCCGAGTGCCCCGCCCCGAAATATAGAGAGCGGTTGATTCCTAAGTAACTGGCCCAGGCAATATGGGGCGCACCGGGAATGTGTCAACGGTCACGTCGGGCCGGATGTTTGCTGTGAGCCCGGTAGCAGGCAGGATGGTCGCTCGTGAGCGAAGTTTCCCGCCCGCGGCGCACTCAGCAGGAGCGCCGGGCAGCCACCGTGGCCAAGCTGGTCGACGCCACCATCGACGCCATCGGGGAGGTCGGCTACCAGCGGACCACCGTGCAGGAGATCTGCGGGCGCGCCGGACTCTCGGCCGGAGCCATGTTCCGCCAGTTCGACACTCGCCTCGATCTCATCGTGCGCACCGCCGAGGAGGTGTTCGCCCGCCAGCTCGTCGGCTATACGGTCACCATGGAACACCTTGGCGCGCAGGACAACCCGCTCGACGTCGCGCTGCGGTTCCTGCGCATGGCCCAGCAGTCCAACCTCACCCACGCGCTGCGCGAGATCTACCTGGCCGCCCGCTCGGACACCGAGCTACGCGAACGCATCGCGCCCATCGCCGAGAACTACTACAGCCAGATCGCGGCCACCCTCGAACGCACCGAACTGTTCGCCGAATTCCCCGCCGGGGTCCGCGAACCGCTGTTCTTCATGCTGCTGCACGTGTTCTCGGGTGAGGCTGTGGTGCGCGGAGTCTACAAGCGGCCGGATCTGGACGACTCGGTGCTGCGCCTGGTGGAGGACATGCTGGCCGTCTACTCCGCCCGCTCCGCGTCCGCGGCACCCGAGAGCTGACCTTCGGCCCGGTTCGGCATCCGCCGGCGGGCGGGTGCGACCGACGCTTCACGCGGTCGCTCAGGGCGTGGCGGTGAGGCCGTGGTGCAGGATTTCGGTGAGGAAGCCGGGGGCCTGGCGGGTGCCCATGTGGCCTTCGACGGTCAATTCCCAGGCGGTTTCGGCCAGCCCGCAGAATGTCGAGGCCAGCCAGGTGGGGGGCATGTCCGCGCGGAGCACGCCGGCGGCCTGCCCGGCGGCCATGATCGCGACGGTACGGGTGAAGATCTTCTCGGCTTGCTCGCTGGCTTCGGGGGCGCCCAGGACATCGGGTTCGACGTAGACCAGAGTCCACAGCTGCGCGAAGGGCACGTACTGCTCCAGCAGTCCGGCCAGCAGGGTGGGGCTGAATTCCGGGCCGGTTTCGGCGGGGGTCAGGGCGCGGTCGCAGTCGTCGAGGATCTTGGCGGCCATGGCCTGGACGAGAACCTGCCGGGTCGGGAACAGGCGCGTCAGCGTGGCCCGGCTGATGCCCGCGCGACGGGCGATAACCTGCATCGACGCCCCTCGATCCTTGGCCAGGACCGGGATCGCGGTATCCAGGACCTCCACTGCGTCGGTTCTCATTCCAGCCCAACTCCATCGTCTCTTTTGACACATCGTTGTCTCAAAGTATTCTTCGGTGTATCAGCTCTTCATTTTACGAGGTCTCCGGGTGCCCGGCCGTCGGGCAGCCCGCGAGAGTAAGGATCGGGTGGCCATGGTGATGCACCGTCGCCGGTTTCTGCGGACGACCGGACTGTCCGCGCTGACACTCGCGGTGGCCGCGGCGTGCGACGACAACACGCCCGCGGACCGACCGCGCAAGGTGATCGTGGTCGGCGCCGGGATCGCCGGGCTGGCCGCGGCGCGCACCCTGGCCGACCGCGGTCACGACGTCGTCGTGCTCGAGGCGCGCGACCGGATCGGCGGCCGGATCCGGACCAGCGACCACTGGCCCGATGCCCCGGTCGATCTGGGGGCTTCCTGGATCCACGGCGTGGACGGCAATCCGATCATCGATCTGGCCCGCAAGGCCGGAGCGCGCACGGCGGCGACCAGCTACGCCGACGGCACCGACTACGGCACCGACGGTCACCGCATCGACGAAGCCACCGCCGACCGCCTCGAACACTGGCGCACCACCATCGCCGAAGCCCTCACCACCTTCCAGGACGCAGCAGACGATGCGGACGACGCGGCGGACGCTTCGCTGCGCGCGGTCGCCGAACGCGCCGTGAACTGGCCCGCCCTCGCCGCCGAGGACAAAGCGCTGGTGGCCTCGGTGCTCAACGACTACGAACACGAGTACTCCGGCAGCGCCGAGAACCTGTCGGGCTTGTACTTCGACGACGACGCCAAGATCAAGGGCCAGGACGTGCTCTTCCCCGCCGGCTACGGCGCGATCACCGACTACCTCGCCAAGGGGCTGACCGTGAGCACCGGGCAGGTCGTCGAGCGCATCGACTGGAGCGAGCGCGCGGTCAGGGTGTCCACCCGCGGCGGCGGCCTGGACGCCGATCACGTCGTGGTCACCGTTCCGCTGGGCGTCCTGGGCAGCGGCGCAATCGAATTCGTCCCCGGCCTGCCCACCGAGAAGGCCACGGCGATCTCGAAACTCGGTATGGGCGTGCTCGACAAGTGCTTCCTGCGGTTCCCCGCGAAGTTCTGGCCCGACACCGACTGGCTCACCTACGTCCCCGGCGTGAACGCCGCCGGGCAGTGGGGGCAATGGATCAACTACTCCCGCGCCGCCGGTCAGCCGATCCTGCTCGGATTCAATGCCGCCGACTTCGGCGCCGCCGGCGAAACCTTGTCCGACACCGACCTCGTCGCCGCGGCCATGACGACCCTGCGCACCATCTACGGACCCGCCATCCCCGCCCCGATCGACTACCAGCTCACCCGCTGGGCCGCCGACCCGTACGCGCTGGGCTCCTACTCCTTCAACAAACTCGGCTCCACCCCCGACATGCGCGACCACCTCGCCGCCGGCATCGATGGGCGCGTGCACTTCGCCGGTGAGGCCACCAGCCGTCAATCCTTCGGCACCGTCCACGGCGCCTACACCTCCGGAGTGCGTGCAGCCGAACAGATCACCGGCTGACACCTACGGCCCGCGACGGCCGTCCCGATCCGATGGCTGCTCGGGGCGATTCGGCGTCACGTGCGTTCGCCGAACGCACAGGCAGCCGGGCACTCTCGCCGGTGACATCGGAGTTGGCCGATGCCAACCGATCTCGGCGGTACCGTCCGACGCCGAGGTGCACCGAACGGCGCCACCGGGATTCGCCGGTCTCACCTCCCAGGGGCACGGTCCGGGCGGATGCCGCCGATGCGCGCCCAGGAGCGGCGAGGATGCTTGTGCGCAGGTCACGGACCGATCGACCGGATTCTCGGTTGCTGTGAATAAGCTGTCTTTCGTGACGCGTGTTCACTCCGAAAGTCCCGCGCCCGCGGTGGTGTCGCCGTGGGCGCCGCTGGCGAACACGGTGTTCCGGGCGCTGTGGATCGCGCAACTGGTGTCGAACCTGGGCACCTGGATGCAGACCGTGGGTGCGCAGTGGATTCTGGTCGAGCAGCCCAATGCGGCGACGCTGGTGTCGCTGGTGCAGACCGCGACCACGCTGCCGGTGATGCTGCTGTCGATCCCCTCGGGTGTGCTGGCCGATCTGGTCGACCGCCGTCGGCTGCTCATCGGGGCGCAGACCGCCATGGCGATCCTCGCGGGTGTGCTGGCCGTGCTCACCGCGACCGGGCACACCACGCCGGTCGTGCTGTTGCTGGTGCTGTTCCTGCTCGGCTGCGGGCAGGCGCTGACCGGACCGGCCTGGCAGGCCGTTCAACCGGATCTGGTGCCGCGCAACCAGATTCCGGCGGCGGCCGCCTTGAGCAGCATGGGCATGAACATCGGGCGCGCGGTCGGACCGGCCCTGGCGGGCGCGCTGGTGGCCGCGACCGGGCCGAGTGTGGTGTTCGCGCTCAACGCCGTCTCCTTCGCGGGCATTCTGGTCGTGCTGATCCGCTGGCGGCGACCCGAGGACGACCGCGACCTGCCCACCGAACGCCCCATCGCCGCCCTGCAAGCCGGAGTGCGTTTCATCCACGCCGCGCCCTCGGTGCGCCGAGTCCTGTTGCGCTGCCTGCTGGTTCGTCGCACCCGGCAGCGCGCTGTGGGCGCTGCTGGCCGTGGTCGCCCATGCGCGCCTGGGTCTTTCGTCCTCCGGCTACGGAATACTGCTGGGCGCGTTGGGTATCGGCGCGGTCCTGGGCGCGACCCAGGTGGCGCGCCTGCGCCGCTGGCTGCAACCCACCCGGCTGCTGGCGGTCTCGGCGCTGGCCTTCGGCGTGGCCACCCTGGGCGCGGCGGTGCTCACCGACCTGGCGCCGATGCTGCTGCTCCTGGTGATCGGCGGCGTCGGCTGGATGAGCGCCATGTCGACCATGAACTCGACCATGCAACTGCTGCTGCCCGGCTGGGTCCGCGCCCGCGGCCTGTCGGTCTACCAGCTGGTCTTCATGGGCGGCCAGGCCGTCGGCTCGCTGGTGTGGGGCCTGATCGCCGCAGCCGTCGGCACCGAGCAGACCCTGCTGCTCGCCGCCGCCCTGCTCGCCGCGTGCGCACTGAGCACCCTGTGGTGGCCGGTGCGCGTCGCCTCGGTCGACACCACCCCGTCCGCGCACTGGCCCGAACCGTCCCTGGTCTTCGAACCCGCCCCCGCCGACGGCCCGGTCATGGTCCTGAGCACCTACCGCGTCCCACCCGAGAACGCCGACGAATTCATCGACGCCATGGCCCGCGTCGGCCGCTCCCGCCAGCGCACCGGCGCGATGGAATGGCGCCTGTTCCGCGACGTCGGCCACGAGGACCGCTACATCGAAGCCTTCGTGGTCCGCTCCTGGGAAGAGCACATGCACCAACACCAGGTCCGCCTCACCGCCCTGGACCGCCGCGCCGAGGAACGCGTCGAAGAATTCACCCTCGGCGAAGGCCGCACCATGCACCTCATCGCCGTCGGCCCCACCCGGGGCAACCACCATCCCTGACCACCCTGGCGCGCATCCCGTCACGCCGAGTGGCACGAATCAGCGCCGTAATTCGAGGCGGATTCTGTGGGATCGGTGTGAGGGCGGTAATGGACTGGACAGGAATGGTCGGTTCGGGCGTGGGGGTGGTGCCTTCGGGCCGGTGTTGTCCGTAGCGTCGGGGACCGCGCGGTGTGCCTCCTGCGGGATTGCCGGATTGCGCGACAGGTCATCTCGGACTTGGAGGGGAGCCAGGTGCTGTTCAGCAGGTTGGGCGATGTCGTCCATCGATTCCGATTCGCCGTCATCGCGGTCGTCGCGGGTGCGCTGCTCGCGCTCGGCGGCTACGGGCTCGGGCTCGAGAAAGAGCTCAGCTCAGGTGGATTGGATGATCCGTCCTCGGAATCGGCGCGGGCCGCGCGGCTGGTGGACGCGACCTACGGGCGTGACCATATCGCCGATGTGGTGGTGCTCTATACCGCGCCTGAAGGGGGCAGCATCGACGATCCGGCCTTCGGCCGCAAGATCGTCGCGAACCTCGACAGCCTGCCGAGGGATCATCCAGACCAGATCAGCAAGATCAACGGCGCCTACTGGAAGACCGAAACCGGTGAGTACACGCCCAAACTCGCGGGCACCGCCGACAAGCGGCACGCGGTCGCTTCGGTCGCCATCCGGGGCGAGGACGACACCGTGACCATGCAGCATTTCCGGGAAGTGAAGCAGGCCTTCTACATTCCCGGCGTCGAGGTGCAGGTCGCGGGCCTGCAACCGGTCGCGGGCGCCCTGTTCGACACCATGGCCCAGGACCAGCGCCGGATGGAGGTGGTGGCCCTGCCCGTGGTCGCGGTGCTGCTGTTCCTCATCTTCGGGGGCCTTGTCGCGGCCGCGCTGCTCTTGATCGTCGGTGGGCTCACCATTGTCGGAGCCACCGGGATCGTCATGGTGATCACCAGGTTCACCGAGGTGAACTCCTTCGTCAGCGCGGTCGTTTCGATGATCGGTTTCGGGTTGGCGATCGATTACGGGCTGTTCATCGTCAGCCGTTTCCGGGAGGAACTCGCCGCGGGTTACGACACCCGTGCGGCGGTGCGTCGCACGGTGACGACGGCCGGGCGCACGGTGACTTCGTCGGCCACCATGATCATCGCGGCCAGTTCGGGCATGCTCCTGTTCCCGCAGGGGTTCCTCGAGTCCGTGGCCTACGGCACCATGGCGGCGGTGCTGCTCGCGGCCGCCACCGCGGTCACCCTGCTGCCGGCCATGCTGGCGGTACTGGGCCCGCGAGTGGACAAATTCGGGTGGAAGCGGCTGCGCGGGAACAAGACCGCGGCCGAGGACGGCTTCTGGGGCCGGCTCACCGCACGGGTGATGAGGCATCCGATCAAAGCCCTGGTGCCGCTGACCATCGTGCTGTTGCTGCTGATCATCCCGGTCCGGAACCTGGCCTTCGGCGGGCTCAACGAGACCTACCTGCCGCCGACCGACGCGACCCGGATGGCGCAAGCCGACTTCGACCGGCTGTTCCCCCTGCGCAAGGCCGACCCGATCCAACTGGTGATCGTCACCGACAATCCGCGCACCGTCGGCCCGATCATCAACCAGGCCAACAACGCTCCCGGGCTCGCCGCGCGCGCCGCATTCAAGATCGAGCGCACACCACCGAACGGGTCCGACGTCTGGGCCAGCACCGCGGCACTCGCCGACGGCGACAACGCCGGACCCACGATCGACTACCGGCGCGCGATGCGGATACCGAGCGACGCCACCGTTCTGGTCGGCGGTCAACCCGCCATCCAGTACGACAGCATCGCCTCACTGCTGGACCGCATGCCGCTGATGATCCTGGCCGTCCTGTTCGTGACGATGGTGCTGATGTTCCTCACCTTCGGTTCGGTGGTGCTGCCGATCAAGGCCGCGCTCATGAGCGCCCTGGGACTCGGCTCCACCCTGGGCATCCTGACCTGGATCTTCATCGACGGACACGGCGCCTCGCTGCTCGGTTTCACCCCGCAGCCGATCACCTCACCGGTGCTCGTGCTGATCATCGCGATCATCTACGGCCTGTCCATCGACTACGAGGTCTTCCTGCTCTCACGCATGGTCGAAGCCCGCACCCGCGGCGCGAGCACCACCGAAGCGGTCCGCATCGGCACCGCCCAGACCGGCCGCATCATCACCGCCGCCGCGCTCATACTGCTCGTCGTGACCGGCGCTTTCGCCTTCTCCGACCTGGTGATGATGCAGTACATCGCCTTCGGCATGGTCTCGGCACTGTTCATCGACGCCACGGTGCTGCGCATGCTGCTGGTGCCGGCCACCATGAAAATGCTCGGCGACGACTGCTGGTGGGCGCCGGTCTGGATGAAACGGATCCAACAGCGCATCGTGCTCGGCGAACCGGTCCTCGACGACGAACTGCCCGGTGGTGGCGAGCTGGTGGACCTGGTCGAAACCACCCCGATCACCGACCCCGTCACCGAGCAGATCGCGCTCCTACCCGACGGCACCCCGGCCACCGGCCCACGGTCTGCCCTGCGAGTCCGCCCGCGCCGGATCGAGAGCGAGGCGCCGACGGTGCGTCTCGACCGCCACCGGCACTGACTCGCTCCCGCCGCCGACCACCGCGTGCTTCGCGGATCGGCCGGGCCCGAAACACTACTTCTCGCAGGCGATCCCGTCACCGTTACGATCCAGCCCCGGCCGGTAACCCGGGTCGCCGCGGTGCAACGGCGCGAACCCCGCCCGTTTGGCCTCCGCGCAACTGCCGTAGTACACCGACGGTGCCTTGGTGGTCGTGGGAGCCGCCTGCGGCTCGGGCGCGGCCGGCTGTACCGAAGGCGGTGGCTGCAGGGCGGGCGACGGAATCGTCGGGGGAGCGATCGTCGTGGGGAGCTCGGCGGTCGTCGGGGCCGGAGTCTCCGGCGGCGTCGACTGCGTAGCGGACGAGGCCGCGGTGCTCGAAGCCGGCGCTTTACTCGACGACACCGCGACGCTTGTCGCCGATGTCGGCGCAGGACCGCCGCTGCCGCTCGAACCGCAGGCCGAGGTCAGCAACGTACAGGCGACAGCAACGAACAGGCCCCGCCCCAGTGCGTGCGAATTGTGTGCAACGGTGCGCAATTGAGCATTCCCCCAGGAGAATCGGATGGTGCGTGCGGCCGCCGAGTTCGCATCGACGTGCCCGCACGCTCGATACCCTGCACCCGATAGGCGGGTCGGCACCCGTCCGAGCGAACAGTTGGCACGATCGGTCACAGCGCTCCAGACTGATTCGCCGCCCGCGTGCCATTCGATCCCGCCTCGGCATCGAGGCGACGTGAGTGTCCCAGCGTTGTCCTGGCCCGAAATCGATTTCCACACAGTCGAGTCGGCGTATACACGGCGTACCACGGTCGATCGAAGGACCCCCGGATGTCGATGCCCTATCCCCAATTCCCTGCCCCGCCCGTCCCATCCGTTCGTCGACGTCCCAGCCCGGTTCGGATGATCTTCCTGATCCCGCTGCTGCTCGGCTTCGCATGGTTGATCGCCTACTACTTCTACGCGGGCAACTTCGTATTCATGTATCGCCTCGGTGCCTGGCACTTCCTGATCGGTCTGTCGCTGATCCTCATCGGCGTGATCGGCGCCATCGGAGCCCGGGCCGTGGTGAAGGCGCCGGTCGCCTTCGTCGGCCCCTACAACCCACAGACGAGCTCGCTGTCGATCGTCGCGCTCGTGCTCGGCTTCGTCTTCCCCTTCGCCGCCATCCCGATCGGCCACATCGCGCGAGCCCAGATCCGCGCCACCGGCGAGCAAGGCGACGGTCTCGCGCTGACCGGCCTGGTACTCGGATACCTATGGCTGACATTCCTGATCGCGGCGGTCGTCGCGGTCGTCGCCACCGTCCACTAGCCGAGGCGCCCGGTCACCGCCGAGTTCGGCTGTCGGCGAATCTGCCCTGCGCCACCAGGGCTGATTCGCTGTGGGCGCTGGTCACCGCATACACTGCACGCTATGCGGATGTTCCTGGATATCCTCCTCGTTATCACCAGCGTGCTGCTGGTGCTGCTGGTGCTGCTGCACCGCGCCAAGGGCGGAGGTCTGTCCAGCCTCTTCGGTGGTGGCGTGCAGTCGAGCCTGTCGGGTTCGACGGTGGTGGAGAAGAACCTCGACCGGATCACCATCTTCCTCGGCTTGATCTGGTTGATCTCGATTCTCGGGATCGGCCTCGAGATCAAGTTCGCTTAAACGTCCCACAGTTCCTGAAATCGCCCGGGTACCGGTACAGGTGCCCGGGCGATTCGTCGTGGTCAGGCCGGGTTGCGGTGCAGGGGTGAGAGATTGGCCAGGGCGGCGGTCAGCGCGCGGCGGGCGTCGGCGCGGCTGATGGGGGTGTCGTCGTCGAGGGCGGCCAGCTCGATGGTGAGGAAGTCGCGGATCAGATCTGACATGGACACCCCGCGATGGTCGGCCTCGGCGCGGATGCGCTGGTCCATGGCGTAGGGGAGGCGCACCGTGCGCAGCACCGTGACCGGGGTGTCGGGGCCGGGCAGTTCGGGTTCGGGGGTGTCCTCGTCGAAGGTCAGATCGGCGAGGAAGTCGCGGGCCTCCTCGGCCGTGTGGGGGTAGCCCCGGTCGGGGTAGTCACTCATGGTCCGCCTCCCATTGTTCGAACTGGGCGAGGAGCCGGCCGGTCACCGGTGTGACACCGACGACCTGCTGATCCCACTGCGACAGTGGCCGAACCACCACCGCCAGCGGCTGCCCGGCGCCGGAGCGGCCGATGACCATCAGGACGGGCAGTCCGCCCGTTCCGCGCACCGGTCGCGGCCAGCGTCGGCCGGGACCGGTCAGGACTCGCATGATGTCCTCGGGCGCGATGCCGAGCCGTGCCGCGACGTCCAGGGCCCACTCGGGAATCTCATATCCCACGGCCGCATAATACGATCGTAAAACAGCTGGTCGCCACCTGTCGACCAGGCTTGTCCGGGACCGGCGGCCAAGTCGGCGAAATGTGTGGATTCGATGAAGGTCCGCGGGACCGGCGTGCGTGTCCGGCAAACGGTCTGCATCATGAACGAATGGACCCGGTGAAGACGGTCGCGCCGAGCCTTGCTGGGGTGCTGGACCGGAATCTGTTCTGGATGGTGTGGAACACCGTATTGGCTTGGATCCCGGTCGCTTTGGCGCTGCTGGCGTTCCGGGGTGGGCGCGAGGACGAACGGCGACTACCGATTTCGCCGGTGTGGTGGGGCGGGGTCGCGCTGCTGGTGTTGTTCCTGCCCAACGCGCCGTACGTGGTGACCGACCTGGTGCATCTGCGCGACGATATCCGCGCGGCCGGCAACGGGCCGGTGGTCACGACGATCCTGCCGGTGTACGCGGTGTTCATCGCCTCGGGATTCGTCGCCTACTACCTGGTGCTGGCCGAGCTGGGACGCTTCCTGGAGGGGCGCGGGCTGGGCGCGTGGCGCACCCCGGTCACCCTCACCGTCCACCTGCTGTGTGCGGTAGGGGTTTTCCTGGGCCGCTGGGTGCGGTTGAACAGCTGGGAGCCGGTGGTGCAACCGCGCGGCACCCTCGACCGGATGCTGCTGGCGCTGAGCTGGAACTGGGCGCCGGTCTTGATCGCGGCGGTGTTCGTGGCAACCGGGCTGGGGCACTTCGTGACCCGCGCGGTCGTCGAGACGGGGATGGTGAGCCTGCACAGGGCCGCCCGGCTGCTCCGAACCCGGAAGTTCGCCTAGCCGAGCGCCCCCGGTCGATCAGGCCAGGCCCAGCCGTTCCGCGGCGAGCACGCGGATGGCCTTCTTGTCCGGCTTGCCGAGGCCGGTCAGCGGCAACTCCTCGATCACCACGACATGCTTGGGCACCTGCACCGAACCCTTGCGCTGCTTGACCGCCGCCTGGATCTCGGCGGTGACCGTCGCCACGGCGGCCGGATCGGCGGCGGTGTCGGCGTCGAGGACCAGCACCGCGGTCACCGCCTCACCCCAATGCGCGTCCGGCACCCCGACGACCGCGACGGTGAGCACCTTCGGGTGTTCGGAGACAACGTCTTCCACCTCGCGCGGGAACACGTTGAACCCGCCGGTGACCACCATGTCCTTGGACCGCCCGACGATGAACAGGAACCCGTCCTCGTCCTGCCGGGCCAGGTCACCGGTGCGCAGCCACCCGTTCTTGAAGGTGTCGGCGGTGACCTCGGGCAGATTCAGGTACCCCGCGGCCAGCAGCGGCCCCGACACACAGATCTCGCCGACCTCGCCCTGGGCGACCTGCCGGTCGTCGGGGTCGAGCAGCGCCACCCGCACCGCCACCGAGGGCCGCCCGCACGAGGTCAGCCGGTCCTTGTCGTGCTCGTCCTTGCCCAGATAGCTGATCGCCATCGGCGCCTCGGACTGCCCGAAGTACTGGGCGAAGATCGGCCCGAACCGATCGATGGCCTCCTGCAACCGATTCGGGTCGATCGCGGCCGCCCCGTAGTAGACGGTCTCGAGCGAGGACAGGTCGCGGGTGTGCGAATCGGGGTGGTCCAGCAGCGCGTACAGCATCGAGGGCACCAGCATGGTCGCCGAGATCTTGTGCTCCTCGATTGCGCGCAGCACCTCGCCCGCGTCGAAGCGCGGCAGCACCACGCATTGCCCGCCCAGCAGTACGACCGGCAGGAAGAACGCCGCGCCCGCATGCGAAAGCGGCGTGCAGATCAGGAATTTCGGGCGCTTGGGCCATTCCCATTCCGAGAGCTGGATCTGGGTCATGGTGTTCATGGTCGCCGCCGTGCCGACCACGCCCTTGGGCTTGCCGGTGGTGCCGCCGGTGTAGCTGATCGAGATGACATCGGTGGGCAGCAGCTCGACGGCCTGCACGTCGTGTGGCGCGTACTTGTCGGCGGCCGCGAGCAGATCCGCCCCGACGTCGGCCAGCGCCTCGGGCACCGGGCCCAGCACCAGGATCTTGGTCAGCGTCGGCACCATGTCGACCAGCTCGCGGGCGCGCGCCACGAACGCGGGCACCGGATCCAGGATGAGTGTCGAGATGCCCGCGTCGGCAAGCACATACGCGTGATCGTCCAGACCGCCGATGGGGTGCAGGGCGGTGCGCCGCGAACCCACGATCTGGCCCGCGCCGATGGTGAACAGCACCTCGGGCCGGTTCAGCGCCAGCACCCCGACCGGGGTGCCGGTGGTGACGCCGTGCTCGGCGAAGGCGTCGATGTAGCGGCTCATGCCGTCCAATACCTCACCGCCGGTGAGGATGTGGTCGCCCAGCGTCAGCACCGGCCGGTTGCGGTGCCGTTTGAGCCCGGCCACCAGGGCGTGGCCGTTGTGCACGGGCAGCCGCAGCAGAGTGTCGGGATCGAGTGTGGTCATGGGATTCTCAACTCCGTCCGATTCTCACGCCGTGTGGGCCGCGTACAGGGTGACGACCACCGCGCCACCCAGGCCCAGATTGTGCGCCAGCGCCGTGCGCGCGCCCGCCACCTGACGTTCGCCCGCCAATCCGCGCAGCTGCCAGCTCAATTCGGTGCACTGCGCCAGACCGGTCGCGCCGAGCGGGTGACCCTTGGAGATGAGCCCGCCCGACGGGTTGACCACCCAGGTGCCGCCGTAGGTGGTCGCGCCCGACTCGACCAGCGCCCCGGACTCGCCCTCGCCGCACAGGCCCAGCGCCTCGTAGGTGATGAGCTCGTTGATGGTGAAGCAGTCGCGCAGCTCGATCACATCGACATCGGCGACCCCGATGCCCGCGCGCGCGAACACCTTCGAGGCCGCGGCCCGGGTCCTGGGCGCACCCACCACGTCGATCATGGAACCGGTGGAGAAGGAGTTGCCGTCATCGGTGGCCAGCTCCTGGGCCAGGATCTCGATGGCCTGGCCTTCCAGGCCGTTGGCCCTGACGAACTCCTCGCGCACCACGACCGCCGCGGCCGCGCCGTCGGACATGGGCGAGCACTGCGAGCGGGTCAGCGGCCCGTGCACCGGCTTGTCGCCCAGCACCTGCTCGAGGGTGTAGGCATCCTGGAACTGTGCGAGGGGATTCCGGGTCGAGTGCTCGTGGTTCTTGACCGCGACCGCCGCCAGCTGCTCGGGGGTGGTGCCGTAGCGCTTCATGTGCTCGATGGCGGCATTGCCGAAGAACTGGGTGGTGATCGGCGCGGCCGAGAACTCGAAGTGCTCGCGGTTGACCTCGAGGTGCGCGTCGACGGTGGTGACCTTGGGCTTGGTGGCCGGACCGGCCATGGCCTCCTTGGTCATCTGCTCGAACCCGACCGCCAGTGCCACATCGGTGATCCCGGCGGCCACCCACTCGCGGGCGAACATGAGCGCGGTGGAGCCGGTGGCGCAGTTGTTGTTCACGTTCACGATCGGGATGCCGGTCAGGCCGATGTCGTAGAGGGCGCGCTGCCCGGCGGCCGAGGGCTGGAAGACGTAGCCGACCGCGGCGCGCTGCACCTGGTCGTAGGTGACGCCCGCGTCCTCGAGTGCGCCGTTCACGGCCTCGGCGACCATCTGCGGGTAGGTCCACTCGCGGGAACCGATCTTGACGAACGGCGTCATGTTCACGCCGACGACGAAAACGCGTCGCATAGGGTTGTCCACTCCTGTTCTTAGGGAACGTAATTCGTGTTGTCTAATCGGCGCGCGGGATGCGGCCGTCGAGGTCGGTGAAGCCGTACGCCTGCGCCAGATCGGCGACCTTCCAGGCTTTTCCGGTGCGCGCCAGGCGATCCGGATCTGCGGCCAGCGCCACCACGGCGCGGCCCGGGAAGCGCGGTGTCTCGGCCTGATCCAGGTCGTAGGTGCCCTCGCCGGGCAGGGTGACCAGGCGGCGGCCCTGCGCGTCGGGCGGAACCATTTGCAGCAGTTCGGTATTGACGATGCCCGGCCAGATCGATACCGCCGTCGCGCCGGTACCCTCGAGATCGTGGGCCAGATCGGCGGTGAGCCGGTCCACGGCGGCCTTGCCGACGCCGTAGACCGCATTGTGCATCTGGCGGACCGCGCCCGGCGAGGACACGCTCACGATCAGCCCCTGCGACTCGATGATCAGCGCAGCTGCGAAAACGCTTGCCACGTAATGGGATCGGACGCCGATATCGAAGCCCGCGTCCCATGCCTTGGGTGGCACCTCCCAGAACTTGCGCCCGATCCAGCGCGCCGAGCCCGGCGCGTCGTAGACATTGTTGACCAGGACGTCCAGGCGGCCCTGCTCCGCGCGCACCTGCGCGAACAGCTTCTCCACGGCGGCGTCGTCGCGGTGATCGCACACCACCGCCACCCCGGTCCCGCCGAGTTCGGTGATCTCGGCGGCGGTGGCGGCCACGGTGCCCGGCAGGTGCCCGGCCGTGACGGTGCGCCCGGTGACGTACACGGTCGCCCCGGCCGCGCCCAGCTCCAGGGCGATGCCCTTGCCGATGCCCCGGCTGGCCCCGGTCACCACCGCGACCTTCCCGGCCAGAATCTTGGGTATTTCGCTCACGACCTCAGGACATTACCTTGAAATAGGAACGTGTTCTAGAAATTGGAGGCGGAGTGGAACTGACGCATCGGACGATCGACACCGGGGAGGTCCGCATGCATGTCGCGGACCAAGGCGAGGGCTTCCCGGTGGTGTTCTGTCACGGGTTCCCGCACACCTGGTTCATGTGGCATCGCCAGCTCGACGCCCTGGCCGCCGCGGGCTACCGCGCCCTGGCCCCCGACCTGCGCGGATACGGCCGCACCGACGCCCCCGAGGATCCCGCGGCCTACACCAACGAGGCCGTCATCGGCGACCTGCTGGCCCTGCTCGACGACATCGGCGCGGAGAAGGCCGTCTTCGTCGGCCTGGATTTCGGCGCGCAACTGGTCTGGGAACTGAGCCTGCGCGAGCCCGCCCGGGTGGCCGCGGCCATGGTCCTGAACAACCCGTTCGCCCCGCGCCCACCGCGCGCCCCCTCGGCCTACTGGACCAAGGCCGCCGAACGCCACTTCCTGCACCTGTCCTACTTCCAGACCCCCGGCGTCGCCGATGCCGAACTCGCCGCCGACCCCCGCTCCTTCCTGGCGCGGATCTACTACTCCCTCTCCGCCGACTACCACTACCTCGACACCTGGAAGAACCCGCCCGGCCTGGGCTACCTCGACGTCCTCCCGCAGGCTCCCGCCCTCCCGTGGCCCTGGCTCTCCCAATCCGAATTCGACACCCTGGTAGCCGATTTCGAGCGCACCGGCTTCACCGGCGGCCTCAACTGGTACCGCAACCTCGACCGCAACTGGGACCTGACCGCCGCCTACGCCGATGCCGAGATCGAAGTCCCCACCTACTTCCTCTACGGCGAAAACGACCCCGACATGGAAGGTTTCAGCGGCCGCGACCCCCTGGCCACGCTGCGCGCCAACGTGTCCGACCTGCGCGAGGTCGTGGAGGTCCCGGGCGCGGGCCACCTGGTCCAGCTCGAGCAGACCGAAGCCGTCAACGCCTTCCTGCTCGCGAGTCTGAAGAGCCTGGACCTGAACAGCTGACCGAATTCAATTGACGACCCGGCAATTCTGGCCCGGCACCGCCACCGTCGTCGCGGCCGGAACACCCAGCGGCGGAGCCGTCGGAACCCCCTGATCGGCGCTCGGCGCGGACTGCGCCTCACTGCTCGGACACGGCGGCAGCTCGTCTCGGTTCGCACGCAGCCCGTGCGAACCGAGCACCAGCACGGTGACCACCCCCGCCGCGGCCAGCACCCCGATCACCCACCGCCGCGCCCGCCCCGGATCCGGTTGCGGCGGGCGCGCGATCGATCCGGGCGTCGCGCCGCTGGGGTGCTTTGCGCGGGGCGGCGTGGTGCCGGCGTGGTGGTCTGCGCGGGGTGGTGTGGAGTCGGTCGGGCGGCCCGCGCGCGGTGGCGTGGTCCCGCTGGGACGTCCCGCGCGGGGCGGCGTGGGTGACGCTGTGTCCGAACGAGATCCGGCGTGGGCGGTACGGCGTCGTGCGCCGGGGCGGTGGGTCGGCCCGGCGGGCGGCGGCGATGCGCCCGCGGCGGGGGTCGATGTCATCGACCCCCGCCGGGGAGGGACCGTTTGCAGGGCGGCGGTCGCGGCGGCGGCAAGTTCCCGCGCGGTGCCGAAGCGGCGGTCCGGATCCTTCGCCAGCGCACGGGCGATGACGGTGTCGAAGGCGTCCGGCAGGCCGGGACGCAGATCGGGCGGTGCGGGCGGCGGGTCGTAGAGGTGGGCGTGCATGACCGCGGCCGGGGTCGCGCGGGCGAAAGGCACCGCGCCGGTGAGCATCTCGAAAAGCGTTGCGCCCAGGGCGTAGAGGTCCGCGCGCGGGCCGACCGGGGCGTCGGTGAAGGTCTCGGGGGCGGCGTAGGCGATGGTGGCCACGAACGAGCCGGTGCCGGTCAGTCCCTGGGTTTCGTCGAGACTGCGGGCAATGCCGAAGTCCGAGACCAGGACTCGCTCACCCTCGCCGGGATCGCCCGGGGCGAGCAGGATATTGGCGGGTTTGATGTCGCGGTGCAGCAGGCCCAGGCGGTGGGCGTGGTCGATACCGGCCGCGGCCTGGGTGAGGATGTGCAGGGCCTGGGGGGCCGGCAACCCGGAAGGGTTGCGGCGCAACAGGACCGCGACGTCGGTGCCGTCGACGAACTCCATGCAGATCCACGGCCGCCCCGCCTCGACCCCGCGGTCGAAGACGGTCACGATATTGCGGTGGTTGGTGCGCGCGGCGAGATCGGCCTCGCGCTCGAACCGGGCCCGGAATTCCTGATCGCGCGCGGCGTCGTCGGTGAGCACCTTGACCGCCACCCGACGCGGTAGCCGCGGATGGCGGGCGCGGTACACCTCGCCCATGCCGCCGCGGCCCAGCAGGGCTTCGATCGTGAACCCGGCGAAGACCGTTCCCGGCGCCAGCACCATGGCCACAGTTTTCACCCGTCGCGGCGGTAGCGCAGGGTTTCCCGTTCGACCCGGGCCGATATCGGCGCTGCCACATCGAGTCCGGATCCTGACCCGGGAACCATTCTGTTCGTTCGTCCAGTTTGTGTAGGGTCGGGCGAAGTCGGGTGCACGAGTTTCGATGAGGAGGCCCGGTTCATGACCGTGCGAGTACACGCCTTCACCGAGGACGCGCTCGGTGACCACGACGGGGTGGCGATCGCCGAGTTGATCCGCCGCGGCGAGCTCAGCGCCGCCGAGGTCGCCGAGGCGGCCCGCCAACGCGCGGCGAAGGTGAATCCGGAACTGAACGCGATTGTGGCGCAACCGGATACCCCGCAGGTGTCGGCGGACCGCGACGCGCTGCTGTTCGGGGTGCCCACCTACGTCAAGGACAACACCGACCTGTCCGGGGTGCCCACCCAGCACGGCAGCGCCGCCTGGCGGGCCCGGCCCGCCAAGGCCGACGGGCCGTACACGAAACAGTTCCGTGCCAGCGGCATGACCGTGCTCGGCAAGACCACCCTGCCCGAATTCGGGTTGAACGCGACCACCGAATTCGCCGGTGCCGAACCCACCCGCAACCCGTGGGACACCGGATTCTCCTCGGGCGCTTCCTCGGGCGGCTCGGCCGCGCTGGTGGCCGCGGGCGTGGTCCCGATCGCGCACGGCAACGACGGCGGCGGCTCGATCCGCATCCCCGCCGCCTGCTGCGGCCTGGTCGGCCTGAAGCCGACCCGGGGCCGCCACATCGACGGCCCGCAGGCCCGCTCGATGCCCATCAACCTGGTCTCGGAGGGCGTGCTGACCCGCTCGGTGCGCGATACCGCCACCTATTTCGCCGCGGCCGAACGTTTCTGGCGCAATCCGGCGCTCCCGCCGGTCGGACTCGTGGAGGGCCCCGCGCAGCGGAAGTTGCGCATCGGCGTACTGGCCGAACCGATCACCGGCGCGCCCCTGGATCCTCACGTCCGCGCCGTCCTCGACGACACCGTGAAACTGCTGGAGAGCCTCGGCCACGAGGTGCGGCCGATCGCCTACCCGGTCGCCCCCGGTTTCGCGGAGGATTTCGCGACCTACTGGGCGATGCTGGCGTTCCTGCTCGGCCTGACCGGCAAACTCACCCTGGACCCGGCTTTCGATGCCTCCCAACTGGATCCGTTCACCCGCGGCCTGGCCGCCCGCTTCCGCGGTGCGCCCCTGCGCGCCCCGGCGGTCCTGTATCGCCTCTGGCGCATCCGCCGCGCCTATGCCGAATCCTTCCGCGACGTCGAACTGGTCGTGTCCCCGGTGCTGGCCTCGGTGACCCCGCGCCTGGGCTATCTCAGCCCCGATCAGCCCTTCGGCGAGGTCTTCGACCGCCTGCTGTCCTACGTCACCTACACCCCCTTGGCGAATGTGACCGGCGCCCCGGCCCTTTCGCTTCCCCTGGGCGCTTCCCCCGAAGGCCTGCCCGTCGGCATGCTCTTCTCCGCCGCCCACGGCGACGAACGCACCCTCCTGGAACTGGCCTACACCCTGGAAGCGGCCCGCCCCTTCCGCCGCATCCAGGACGCCTAGCAGGTGAGCATGCACCGGCGTACGCGAACGTCGAGAAGCCCGGTACGCCAGTGCATTCTCATCGACTCAGGAGATGTTCTTCAGGAACGACACCTCGTTCGCGGAGCCCGCCACCGCGATGTCGAGCTTGCCGTCCTTGTTGTAGTCGGCCAGGGCGGGGGTCTGGGGCTGGGCGGTGACGTCGTATTCGCCGGTCTTGGTGAGGGTTCCGTCGCCATTGCCGGTGAACAGGACCATCTTCGAGTTCAGGACCGCGGACATGGCCGCATCCATCCTGCCGTCGTGGTCGAAGTCGCCGACCGCGATGCTGGTGGGGCCCAGGCCCGAGAGATTGACGCGGTTGGTCTTCTTGAAACCGCCCTGCCCGTCCGAGACCAGCACGGTGGTGCTGAAGGAGAACGAGTCCGCGGTCACGATGTCGTCGATGCCGTCCCCGTCGAAATCGGCGGCCCGGATGTCCTCGGTGATCAGGCCGCTGGTGGAGGCGCCCTTGTGGGTGAAGCTGCCGTCGCCGTTGCCGAAGAACCCCTCGACCTGCTGGGACACATCGTTGTTGATGGCCATGTCGACCTTGGCGCCGGTGTGGAACTTGCCGAGGGTGAAGGTGCCGGGCGTGCCGCCGAAGGTGGTCACCGGGCCCGCCTTCAAGGTGCCGTCGCCATGGCCCAGCCAGGTCTGCACGCCGGTCGGCAGCAGGCTCAGCACATCGGCCTTGCCGTCGCCGTTCACATCGGCGACCAGCACCTCCTGCTGCGCGCCCTCGAGGGTGAGGGAGGTGGTGGCCGGCTTGAAGGTGCCGTCGCCCTTGTTGAGGAACACCGCGATCTGCGTCCACGCCTGGGCGACCACGTCGGGTTTGCCGTCCCCGTTGAGGTCGCCGACCGCGATCGCGCCGAAACCGTTGCCGACCGAACCGACCCGGGTGCCCGGGGCGAACGTGCCGTCGCCCTTGCCCTTCATGAGAATCGGGCCGCTGCCCTGGAAATCGGCGGCCACGATATCCGGATTGCCGTCGCCGTCGAAATCCGCGGCGACCATGCCGATGGGCGCGGGCCCGGGACCCCAGGACGGGAACGAGCCCCCCGAGGGCGAATTGACCGCCGGTGCGAAACTGATGGCCCCGGCCGCCCACGCCGCGCTGGGCACGGTGAGCGCGGCCGCGGAAGCCAACGCGGCGGAGACGAAAAGACGGCGGAAACTGCGTGCTTGCATAGGTATTCCTGGGTCGGGGTGACACCACCGAACGGTGGTGGCCACGGACTCTAGGACACCGTGTTACGGGAAGTACCGGCCTTCAACGTAATTCGGCCGATTGTCGGAACCGGGGCGAATCGGTTCGTGCACAGTGCCGAAACCGGCGCGGCACCCGACCCGACCAGAGGGATGATCCGCGCGTGATCCGATCCTGACGGGCCCGGGCACATTTCGGATCGGATCACCAAGGGCACGGAATTCACCATCGACCAGAGCGGCCTCATTATCGGCGCGTCGATCGGTGCGTTCTGCCCGGAGTTCTCCTATTTGGCGAATTAGACCGATACCGGGCGAAGCGCTTCGGGGGAGAGGTCTTTCAGGGTCGGGTACCCGTCCACGGCCATGATCAGATCGGCCTCGGCGAGCAGGGTGCGCAGCACGTGCACGATGCCGTCGACGCCGCCCAGGGCCAGCCCGTAGGCGTAGGGGCGGCCGATGCCGACCGCGCTCGCGCCCAGGGCCAGGGCCTTGATGATGTCCGCGCCCGAGCGCACGCCCGAGTCGAACAGCACCGGCAGCCCGTCGGCGGCCGCGACCACCTCGGGCAGCATGTCCAGGGCCGGGAGCCCGCCATTGGCCTGGCGGCCACCGTGATTGGAGCAGTAGATCCCGTCCACGCCCAGATCTTTGGCTCGGCGCGCGTCCTCGGGATGGCAGATGCCCTTCACGATCAGCGGCAGGCTCGTCAGCGACCGCAGCCACGGCAGATCCTCCCAGGTCAGCGGATTGCCGAAGACCTGGATCCACTTCAGGATCGCCGACTGCGGATCCTGTTCCGGCGACTGCGCCAGGCTCGCCCGGAACACCGGGTCGCTGAAGTAGTTGGCCAGGCAGTGCCCGCGCAACTGCGGGAAGTTCCCGGTCGACAGATCCCGCGGCCGCCAACCGGTGACCCAGGTGTCGAGGGTGACCACGATGCCCTTGAACCCCGCCTTCTCCGCCCGCTCCACCAGGCTCGCGGCCAGGTCCCGGTCGGTGGGGGTGTAGAGCTGGAAAAACCCCGGCGTATCGCCGAATTCGGCCGCCACCTGCTCGAGTGGATCCACGGTCAGCGTGGACGCCACCATCGGCACCCCGGTCCGAGCCGCCGCCTGCGCGGTGGCCAGATCCCCGTGCCCGTCCTGCGCGCACAACCCGATCACCCCGACCGGGGCCATGAAAACCGGTGCGGGCCAGCTCATCCCGAACAGCTCCACCGACAGATCCCGCTGCTTGGCCCCCACGAACATGCGCGGAATCACCCCCCACCGATCGAACGCGGCCACATTCGCATCCTGGGTCCGCTCGTCCCCCGCACCCCCGGCCACATACGACCACACCGACGGCGCCAGCGCCGCCCGCGCCCGCTCGGCCAACTCCGCGAAACTCACCGGATACTGCGGCACCACCCCCCGCAACCCGTTGAAGTAGATCTCATTCTGAAAATCACCGAATGCCACGCGCAACCTCCTTGTTCGCGCACCTACCCGAGGCGCCCTGCCATCCTGCCAGCAGACGTCACCGCCGAGTACACATACGGTCTCGCCGGGCGGCAGGATGGCGGGTGCGCGCAGGTCAGTAGGTGGCGTTCAGGTAGTCGGCGGCGTGGGTGGTCCACAGGACGTCCGTGCCGGGCATGTTGTGGCCGGAGTAGTGGACGTGTTGGCCGTCGGGCCAGGGGGTCAGGTAGCCGAGGAGGCCGCGGACGGCGGCGGTGTAGCGGTTGAGGTTGGTGACCGGGTCCAGGAGCAGGAAGTTCAGGAGTTCGTGGAAGATCACCGGGGTGAGGTTGCCGATTCGGGCGCCTTCTACCAGGGAGAACGGGGAGATTGCGGTGTCGATGGCGCGGAGGGGGGAATCCTCGGGGGAGGAGGTGATGATGTCGTCGGGGTTGGCGTATTCGCGGACGTCGATGCCCCAGGGCCATTTTCCGCGGCGGCGGTGCAGGCCGTAGGTGGTGTCGGGACAGAGGTTGCCGACCGATTGGCCTGCTCGGCGCATGGGATTGGCGATGTTGACCACGAACGCGATTTCGAGGGGGGAGTCGTCGGTATTGGTGTATACCCCCGCCCGCACGCCCTCGAGAATGGTGCTCGCCACGATTCCGCCGAGCGAATAGCTCAGCAGCCCACACACATTCGGTGAATCCTGCAGGGCTTTGACTCCGGCGGCGACTCCCAATCGCACCGAGGTGTCCAGCGAGGGGCCCCACATGTTCGGGTCCGGGCCGATGGCGGCGGGCCAATCCGCTTCGAAGCAGCTGAACCTGTCGGTGTCCAGGAGTTTGGTGACGTCGTGCAGCATGCCGGCCGGGGTGCCGTCGGCATTGCGCTGTTCACCGGTTCCCCGCAAGGTGATGATGTCGATCATTGTCTTTTCCCCTCCGCGCGCCGATCCATTCGACGCCTGCCCCCGACGCTAGAAGCGTCTTGCAAGGTATTCGCGAGTAGGCGACTACCCGTTTCGAATGCACGGGCCGCGGTGAATCGGTGTGTCGGTCGGATCATCCCGACCGGGTGAGGTGCGACCATGCTTCAAGCGGGCAGGGTTGGTCCGGAGTGTGGCCGTTTCGAGGCGAAGGGGTGGCATGGCGGGGATCGGCGGACGGGCGCAGGCGGTGTGGCGGTTCGTCCGCAGCGCGCCCGGCACCTACATCTGGCTGGCGCTGCTGCTGGTCACCACCATCGTGATGCGCTCCCTGCCGCCCGACGAGGCGCGGGTGCTGCTGGGCAACCGCTCCACCAACCTGCATCACCTGCGCGAGGATCCGATTCGCGTGCTGGTGAGCAGCGCCTTCTGGCTGCCCGGCGGCGGCTGGCCGGTCTACCTGGTCCTCTACAGCGTCTTCCACGCCCCGGCCGAACGCTGGCTCGGCACCCGCCGCTGGCTGGTCTGCCTTGTCATCGCCCACGTCGGGGCAACCTATATCAGTGAGGGCGTGCTGTATTGGGCCATCCACCGCGGCCACGCCCCCGCCGACGCGGTGTTCAGTCTGGATGTCGGCGTCAGCTACGCACTGGCCGGAGTGGTCGGCATCCTCGCGTACCACCTCACGCGCCCCTGGCGGTACTGGTACGCGCTGGCGACGACAGTCTTCTTCATCGTCCCGGTCCTCATCAACCCGAACTTCACCGACATCGGCCACCTCACCGCGCTCTTGATCGGCTTCGCCTGCTACCCCCTGACCGGTGGTCGCCCGGGCCTCTGGACCCCGCGCCTGCCCCGCCACGCACGGACCTGACCGACGAACACGGCCCGGTACGACGCAACCGCCTGGGACGACGAAACGGTTCGAAACGACGAAACCGGGCGGGCCGCAATCGCTTTCACGATGCTGCCCGCCCGGTCGGCGACGGTTCTCAGTGCGGCAGATCGGTGGCTGCGGCCTCGTCGAGCAGCCAGGTGGTGGACTCGCTGCCGATCGCGCCCGCGGCCGGAATGTCGAGGGGCGACGCACCATTGAGGGCGGCGGCCACGGCGGCGGCCTTGGCCTCGCCGGAGACGATGAGCACCACGTGGCGGGACTTGCGGATGGCGGGCAGGGTTAGGGTGATCCGGACCGCCGGGGGTTTGGGGGAGTGGGTTTCGGCGACCACGAGGTCGTGTTCCTCGCGGGTGGCGTCGGTGTGCGGGAACAGCGAATTGATGTGGCCCTCACCGCCCATGCCGAGCAGGTGCAGGTCGAATGCGCCGTGCTCGGCCAGGTAGGCGTGCACGGTGGCCGCGTACTCGCCCGCTGCCTCCAACGGGTCCGGGTAGTCGCCGCTGGAGGATTCGGTGGGGTGCACGCGGGCCGGGTCGAGTGGGAGGTGGTCGAGCAGGGCCTGGCGGGCCTGGAGTTCGTTGCGGTCCGCATCGCCGGTGGGCACGAAACGCTCGTCGCCCCAGAACACGTCGAGGTTGGCCCAGTCGATGTCGCCGGGGGCCTGGCGCACCAGTTCCAGCAGGGCGATGCCGGTGCCGCCGCCGGTGAGCACCACCGACGCCGACCCGCGCAGCCGCTGCGCCTCCACCACCTCGGTGACGAAGCGGGCGGCCGCGGCGGCCACGAGTTCGTCTGTGCCGGAGTAGGTCTCGACGGAGGGCTTACTCATAGGTGACCCTTTCGATTCCGGTGAGGGCCTCGGCGTAGATGTCGTCCGCGTCGAGGTGGCGCAGCTCCTCGGCCAGGCAGTCCTTGGTCTCGCGCCGCGCCAGCGCGAAGCGCTGATCGGGTGCGCCGGTGCGGGTGAGGGTGGCGGTGCGCCCGTGCTGCGGGCGCGCGATCGAGATCGACACCGAGGGCCGGTGCATCTCCACCTTCAGCTCGCCGGTGCGCCGCACCACCGGGCAGTCCAGCCGCGCGGCCAGCCAGCCCGCCAGCATGTCCAGCGCGGGCTCTTCCTTCAGGCCCGAAATCGTCACCGACTCAACGGGTTCGAACGGGGCCTCGTCCAGCGCCGCGGCCAGCAGGGCCCGCCAGTAGGTGACCCGGCTCCATGCCAGATCGGTGTCGCCGGGCGCATACGACCCGCGACGGCCCTTGATGGTGGACTGCGGATCCGCCGCGAAGGTGGCGTCGGTGATGCGGCGGGTCGCCAGCCGCCCGACCGAATCCTTGGACGGGAACTCCGGCGCGCCCCGCGGCCACCACGCCACCACGGGGGTGTCGGGCAGCAGGAACGGGATGACGACGCTGGACTCGTGGGGCACCAGATCCCCTTGCAGCCGAAGCACGATCACCTCGGCCGCCCCGGCGTCCCCGCCGACGCGGATCTGCGCGTCGAGGCGCGTCTGCGCCATGCGGTCCCCGCGCGCCAGCACTATCACCCGGCAGGGGTGTTCGCGGCTGGCGTCGTTGGCGGCGTCGATGGCGTCCTCGGCCTCGGAGCTGTCCAGGGTGCACACCACCAGGGTCAGCACCCGCCCCATGGTGACCACGCCGTTGGATTCGCGCAGCTGCACCAGACGTTTGGACACCTCGCGGGTGTCGGTGTCGGGCATGTCGATGATCACGGTCGCCGCCATTCCCGCCCGCTGCGCGCGAGCATCTCGTCGGCGGAGTCCGGGCCCCAGCCGCCCGCCTCGTACGGGTCGGGCTTGCCGGTCGCGGCCCAGTGCTCGAGCGCGGGATCGAGGATGCGCCAGGACAATTCGACCTCCTCGTTGACCGGGAACAGCGACGGCACCCCCAGCAGCACATCCAGAATGAGCCGCTCGTACGCCTCGGGGGAGTCCTCGGTGAACGCCTCGCCGTAGCTGAAGTCCATGTTCACATCGCGCACCTCCATCGAGGACCCGGGCACCTTGGACCCGAATCGCATGGTGATGCCCTCGTCCGGCTGCACCCGGATGACCAGCGCGTTCTGGCCGAGCTCCTCGGTCATGGTCTGATCGAAGGGCAGGTGCGGGGCGCGCTTGAACACCACCGCGATCTCGGTGACGCGGCGGCCCAATCGTTTTCCGGTGCGCAGATAGAACGGCACGCCCGCCCAGCGCCGCGTCGCCACGGCCAGGGTGATGGCCGCGTAGGTCTCGGTGCGGGAATTCGGGTCGAAACCATCCTCCTGCAACAGCCCCACCACCGGCTCGCTGCCCTGCCAGCCCGCGGTGTACTGGCCGCGGGCGGTCGTCTCGTCCAGGGGCGCAACGAGTTTGGTCGCGGAGAGCACCTTGATCTTCTCGATCTGGAGCTGCTTGGGCTGGAAGCTCACCGGCTCTTCCATGGCGGTCAACGCCAGCAATTGCAGCAGGTGGTTCTGGATGACGTCGCGCGCCGCGCCGATGCCGTCGTAATAGCCTGCGCGCCCGCCCAATCCGATGTCCTCGGCCATGGTGATCTGCACATGGTCGACATAGTTGGCGTTCCAGATCGGATCCCACAGCTGGTTGGCGAAGCGCAGCGCCAGAATGTTCTGCACCGTCTCCTTGCCCAGGTAGTGGTCGATGCGGAACACCGAACGCTCCGGGAACACGGTGTTCACCAACGCGTTCAGTTCCTGGGCGCTCTTCAGGTCGTGCCCGAAGGGCTTCTCGATCACCACCCGCCGCCACGGCTTGGGTTGGCCCGCAGGGGAATCCACGGGTTGCGCCAGACCGTTCTTGGACAGCTGCTCGAGCACGATCGGGAAGTCGCTGGGCGGAATCGACAGGTAGAAGCCGGTATTGCCGCCGGTCCCGCGATCCCGATCCAGATCCTTCAAGGTGGTGGCCAGCTTGTGGAAGGCCGCGTCGTCCTCGAACGTGCCGCGGACGAAACGCAGGCCCTCCTTGAGCTGCTGCCACACCTCCTCCCGGAAGGGAGTGCGCGAGGACGCCGACACCGACTCGTGAACCAGGTTCGCGAAGTCCTCGTCGGTCCAGTCCCGGCGCGCGAAGCCGACCAGCGAGAAGCCCGGGGGCAGCAGCCCCCGGTTCGCCAGGTCGTAGATGGCCGGCAGCACTTTGCGCCGCGACAGGTCACCGGTCACGCCGAATATCACCACACTGCTCGGTCCAGCGATGCGCGGAACCCGGCTGTCGCGTGAATCGCGCAGCGGGTTCGGCGTCGCGACCGTTGTCGCCGCGCCTGCCACCGTCAGTTGCCTCCCGCCACCTGCAGCTTTTCGGTGGTGGCCACCAGCAGTTCGTCCCAGGAGGCGACGAACTTGTCCACGCCCTCGGTCTCGAGGACCCCGAACACGTCGGTCAGGTCGATGCCCACCGCGGCGAGGTCGTCGAACACCTGCTGCGCGTCGGCGGCCAGCCCGTCCAGGCGGTTGCCTTCCAGCACACCGTGATCGGCGAAGGCCTCGAGGGTCTTCTCCGGCAGCGTGTTGACCGTGTTCGGGCCCACCAGCTCGGTGATGTACATGGTGTCGGGGTAGTCCGGGTTCTTCACACCGGTCGACGCCCACAGCGCACGCTGCTTGTTCGCGCCGCCCACCGAGGACAGCTTGGCGAAGCTGTCGGTGTGCTTGCCGCCGTCGAACACGTCGCGGTAGGCCGCGTAGGCCAAGCGCGCGTTGGCGATTCCGGCCTTGCCGCGCAGCGCGAGGGCATCGGGGGTGCCGATGGCCTCGAGGCGCTTGTCGATCTCGGTGTCCACGCGGGAGACGAAGAACGAAGCCACGGAATGGATCTTGGCGATGTCGTGCCCGGCGGTGTGGGCGTTGCGCAGCCCGTCGAGGTAGGCGCCCATCACCGCGACGTAGCGCTGCACCGAGAAGATCAGCGTCACGTTCACGCTGATGCCCTCGGAGATCACCCGGTTGATGGCGGGCAGGCCCGCCTCGGTGGCCGGGATCTTGATCAGCAGGTTGGGCCGGTCCACGATCTTCCACAGCTCGATGGCCTGGGCCACCGTGCCGTCGGTGTCGAAGGCCAGGCGCGGATCCACCTCGATGGACACCCGCCCGTCGACGCCGTGGGTGGCTGCGAAGACATCGGCGAACACGTCGCAGGCCGCGCGCACGTCATCGGTGGTGATGGTGCGGATGGCCGAGTCGACGTCCGCGCCGCGCGCGGCGAGCTCGCCGACCTGCTCGTCGTAGGCGTGGCCCTTGGACAGCGCGCCCTGGAAGATGGTCGGGTTGGTGGTGACGCCGACGACATTGCGGGAATCGATCAGGCCCTTCAGATTTCCGGACTTGATGCGATCACGCGACAGATCGTCCAGCCACACCGAAACCCCGGCGGCCGACAGGGCCGCGGTGTTCGAGTTCTGGGTCATGAAACTTATCCCTTCACCTTGGCAAGCGAGCGGGTGGCAGCGGCGACGACGGCATCGGCGGTGATACCGAATTCGCGGAACAGGGTCTTGAAATCGGCCGAGGCACCGAAGTGCTCGATCGAGACGTTCTCACCGGCGTCACCGGTGAACCGGTGCCACGGCATCGCGATCCCGGCCTCGACCGTGACGCGGGCCCGCACCGACGGCGGCAGCACCTCGTCGCGGTAGGACTGCTCCTGCGCGTCGAACCACTCCACACACGGCATGGACACCACGCGGGTGCCGACGCCCTGTGCCTCGAGGGTAGCGCGGGCCTCGACGGCGAGCTGCAGTTCCGAACCGGTGGCGATCAGGATTACCTGCGGTGTGCCGGTGGAGGATTCGGCCAGGATGTAGCCGCCCTTGCGGACGCCCTCGTAGCTGGTGCCCTCGACGATCGGCAGATCCTGGCGGGTCAGCGCCAGCGCCGACGGGCCGTCCTGATGGGGCGCGTCGGAGACCAGGAAGTGCGAATGCCGTTCGGCGCTATCGCGTTCCAGGATCGTGCGCCAGGCGTGGGTGGTCTCGTTGGCGTCGCCGGGGCGGACCACGTTCAGGCCCGGGATGGCGCGCAGCGCGGCCAGGTGCTCGATCGGCTGGTGGGTCGGGCCGTCCTCGCCCAGGCCGATGGAGTCGTGGGTCCACACGTAGGTGACCGGGGTGCGCATGAGCGCGGCCAGGCGCACGGCCGGGCGCATGTAGTCGGAGAACACCAGGAACGTGCCACCGTAGGGACGGGTCGGTCCGTGCAGCGCGATGCCGTTGAGGATCGCGCCCATGGCGTGCTCGCGCACACCGAAGTGCAGGGTCCGGCCGTACGGGTTGGCCTTCCAGGCGCCGGTGGAGATGGACTCCGGGCCGAAGGACGGCGCGCCCGGCATGGTGGTGTTGTTGGACTCGGCGAGGTCGGCCGAACCGCCCCACAGCTCCGGCAGCACCGGGGCCAGCGCCGCGAGGACCTGACCGGACGCCTTGCGGGTGGCCATCGCCTTACCGGTCTCGTGGACCGGCAGGGTATCGGTCCAGCCCTGCGGCAGGGCGCGGGTCTGCAGGCGGTCGAACAGCGCCTTGTTCTCCGGGTTGGCCGTGGCCCACGCGTCGAACTGCTCCTGCCAGGCGGCCCGGGCGGCCTTGGCGCGGTCGGCGGCATTGCCGCGCGAGTGCGCGATCACCGAAGCGTCCACGTCGAAGGACTTCTCCGGGTCGAAGCCCAGGATCTTCTTGGTGGCCGCGACCTCGTCCACGCCCAGCGCGGCGCCGTGCGAGGCGCCGGTGTTCATCTTGGTGGGGGCCGGGTAGCCGATGATGGTGCGCAGCAGGATGATCGACGGCTTGTCGGTCACGGCCTGCGCGGCGGCGACGGCGGCCTCGATGGCGGTCACGTTCTCGCCGCCCTCGACGGTCTGCACGTGCCAGCCGTAGGCGCGGTAGCGCGCGGCGGTGTCCTCGGTGAAGGCGATGCGGGTGTCGTCCTCGATGGAGATCTTGTTGTCGTCGTAGAAGACGATCAGGTTGCCCAGCTGCTGGGTGCCCGCCAGCGAGGACGCCTCGGAGGTGACGCCCTCCTCCATGTCACCGTCGGAGGCGATGACGTAGATGAAGTGGTCGAACGCGGACTCGCCCTGCGCCGCTTCGGGATCGAACAGGCCGCGCTCGCGCCGCGCCGCCATCGACATGCCGACCGCGGAGGCCAGGCCCTGGCCCAGCGGGCCGGTGGTGATCTCGACGTGATCGGTGTGGCGGTACTCGGGGTGGCCCGGGGTCAGCGCGCCCCAGGTGCGCAGCGCCTCCAGATCGGCCAGCTCGAGACCCATGCCCGCCAGGTACAGCTGCACGTACAGCGTCAGGCTCGAGTGACCGCAGGACAGCACGAAACGGTCGCGGCCCACCCACTCCGGATCGGTCGGGTCGTGGCGCATGACCCGCTGAAACAGCGTGTACGCCAACGGCGCCAGGCTCATCGCGGTGCCCGGGTGGCCGTTGCCGACCTTCTGCACCGCATCGGCGGCGAGGATCCGGGCCGTGTCGACGGCTCTGGTGTCCAGATCGGTCCAGTCGGTGGGGTGGTTCGGCTGAGTGAGCGCGCGGATGTCGTCTGTGACTGACACGACCGAGGTTCTCCTGACCTTCTCGTCAACGATGCGGTTGTGGGCGGCGGGATGATTCGCTGCGGTTGATCCGTGGTGCGCCGGGCCGGATTGAGGGGCACGCGGCACACCGATCTACGTCCACCCTAAAGGGCGGCGTTTCGTGGATAGACGGGAACCCGGATTCACCGGCGGATGTGTCGCCCGATAGAGGCCGCGCGCGGACCGGTTCGTGACGAGCCGGTGTACGTGTGGCGAACCGGTCTCACCGCGCGTCACGGGTGGTCCTGGTCGGGAGCATGGTCGGCGTAGGTCTACCATGCTCTGTAGTAGTGGCCGCGCCGCACTGGGCTGTGTTCTGGGGAATGGCTAGCGCGCTGCTCGTTACCGACCGGATCAGAATGCACGGCGTGCGAGGAGAAACAGTGCGGATTGGGCAACAGCCGGGTGGCGCTCACGGCTCCTCCGGGGCGGTGCTCGCCGACCGTGTCACGGGTAGTGGCCCGCTGTCGGCGGTGACCAGGTGGGTGCTCGCCTACATCGCGCTCACCAAGCCCCGCGTCATCGAGTTGCTGCTCGTCGCAACGATTCCCACCATGCTGCTGGCCGACCGCGGCCACGTCGACATCCGCCTCATCCTGGCTACGCTGTTCGGCGGCTGGATGGGCGCGGCGAGTGCGAACACGTTGAACTGTGTAGCCGACGCCGATATCGACAAGGTGATGAAGCGGACCTCCAAGCGTCCGCTGGCCCGCGAGGCCGTGCCCACCCGCAACGCCTTCGTCTTCGGTGTCAGCCTGGGCCTGGCGTCGTTCGCGTGGCTGTGGTGGCAGGCCAACCTGCTCTCGGGCGCTCTGGTGGTGGCGACCATCCTGTTCTACGTCTTCGTCTACACCCTCGGCCTCAAGCGCCGCACCTCACAGAACGTGGTGTGGGGCGGCGCGGCCGGATGCATGCCGGTACTGGTCGGCTGGTCCGCGGTCACCGGCACCATCGGCTGGCCCTCGATCGTGCTGTTCCTGGTCATCTTCTTCTGGACGCCCCCGCACACCTGGGCGCTGGCCATGCGCTACAAGGAGGACTACAAGGCCGCGGGCGTCCCCATGCTCCCGGTCGTGGCCACCGAACAGGTCGTCACCAAACAGATCGTCCTCTACACCTGGGCCACCGTCCTGGCCACCTTCGCCCTGGTCCCCGCCGCCGGCGTCATCTACGCCGCCGTAGTCCTGGTCGCCGGCGCCTGGTTCCTGCTCATGGCCCACCAGCTCTACTCCGGCGTCCGCAAGGGCGAATCCGTCAAGCCCCTGCGACTGTTCCTCCAGTCCAACAACTACCTCGCCGCGGTCTTCTGCGGCCTGGCCATCGACTCGGTCCTGGGCTGGCACACCCTCGGCCACACCCTCTTCGGCTGGTCCTGACCCGGGTGTCGATCCGGTGCCGCGCCGTTCGATGACAGGGTAGGGCGGACAGGCCGCCCGCTCGGTCGGGAGGAATGCGCCATGCCGAAACTTCGTGTCCACAACTTCTGTGTCTCGCTGGACGGGTTCGGGGCCGGGCTCGATCAGGGGGCCGATGCGCCGCTGGGGGTCGGTGGAGAACGCCTGCACGAGTGGGTCTTCCGGACCCGGTACGCGGGCGGCGATGAAGTCGGGGCGGACAACGATCTGCTCGCGGCGGGGGACCGGGAGATCGGCGCGACCATCATGGGCCGCAACATGTTCGGCCCGGTGCGCGGGGAATGGCCCGACCACTCGTGGACCGGCTGGTGGGGTGAGAACCCGCCCTATCACCACGACACGTTCGTGATGACCCACCGCCCTCGGCGCTCGGTGACCATGCAGGGCGGCACCACATTTCACTTCGTCACCGACAGCCCGGAAGCGGTATTGAAGCGAGCCGTCGAGGCCGCGCAGGGACAGGACGTGCGTCTCGGCGGGGGCGCGGGAACGATCCGGCAATTCCTGGCGGCCGGGCTGGTCGACGAACTGCACGTGGCGATCGTGCCGATCCTGCTTGGAGCGGGCGAGCGGTTGCTCGAAAACCTCGGCACGCTGCCCGGCTACCAGGTCGCGGACATGATCGGCACGCGGTCGGTCACCCACGTGTGGCTCATCAAGCAGTAGCCACCGGTCAGTGAGCCACCGATCGGATCGCTTCGCTCACCGCCGCCAGGGCCAGCAGCCGGACGATGTCGAGATATCCCGCAGCACTTGGGCCGTCGGTCGATCGTGCCGCCGCTATCGGCGAAAACGGCCGAGGGAAGGGCGGACTCGCGCGCCGGGCCGCGCGGCTGTGGTGCCGGGCCGCGCGGCTGTGGTGGCTGGGTCGCGGATTACGGCTGGTCGAGGACCTCGCGGAGTTTGGTGGCGAATTGTTCGGGTTTGCCGGGGTAGCCGGAGTCGGGGCCGGTGAAACCGCCGTGGTGGCTGGGGAACACGACGGGGGAGGTGCCCAGGAGGGCGGCGGTCGCGATCGAGGTGCGACCGGTGTAGACGCCCTCGGATTCCTCGCCGACGGCGATGACGATACGGGTGGCGGCGTTGCGCAGCCCATCGATGTCGGGGGAGTAGTCGGTGATGGCCCAGGAGCGCTCCGACAGCAGCGGGTCGTCGCGGGTGCCGTCGTCCTCGGTGGGCATGCCGAACAGGGCCGGGTCGGCGGGCGGCTGGGCGAAGTAGGCGTCGGTGTATTCGCCCTGCCAGGAGGTCATGGCGATGAAGGCGGCCATGCCCGCGAACGAGCCCTTGGTCTGATAGGCGTCGCGGACCTCGGCGCGGGCGCGGTCGGCGGCCGCCGCGTCGGGCAGCACCGGGTTCATGGGTGGTTCGTGGGCGACGAGCGTGGCCACATCGCCCGGATGGGCGGTGACCAGGGCGAGCGCGGTGACCGCGCCGCCGCTGCTGGCGAACATGTCGACCGGGCCCAGACCCAGCGCGGTGAGCAGGGCGTGCACGTCCTCGGCCTGGACCGTCGGCGAATTGTCGGTGCGGCCGTCCTTGCGGACGCTGCGGCCCAGCCCGCGCGGGTCGTAGGTGATGACCGTGCGGTCCGGGAAATAGGAAGCCAGCGTGGCGAATCCGGCCGCGGTCATGGGCTGGCCGATCATGAACAGCGGGCGCTGCGCGCTGTCGGACGGCGCGGCGCCGAGCAGGTCGTAGGCGAGATCGGCTTCGGGGGTCTCGAAGAGGTGTTCGGTCATGATCAGGTAGACGCTACGGCGTCGCCGAAATCATCGGTGCATTTGTGACACCATGTCGGAAACGTTCGAACCGGCAGGTGAGACGGTGGCATACGGGATCGGTGGCAGGCTCGCGGCGCTGGCCGGTGCCTGCGTCGTGCTCGTCGCGGTGAGCGGGTGTGACAGCCGGACGATCACCGTGGCTCCGCCCCAGGGCGCGGTCCTCGCCCTGGGGCGGAGCCGTCTACGGGCGGCCGATCGTGGTGGGCGACACCGTGATCGCCGCCACCGAGAACGACTCGGTCTACGCCGTCGCGGGCGACACCGTGCGCTGGCGCACCCACTTGGCCGAACCGATGCCGCGAGCGCAGCTCCCGTGCGGGAACATCGATCCCGTCGGCGTCACCGGCGCTCCCGCCTACGACCCGGCCGCCCACCGCGTCTACGTTGTCGCGGAATCCGCCGGCGCGCACAAGACCCTGTACGGCCTCGACGCCGACTCGGGCGCGGTGACCCTGCGGGTGCCCGTCGATCCGCCCTTCGGCGACGCACCCGCGTACCTGCAACGCCCCGCGCTCACCGTGCGTGAGGGGCGCGTGTTGCCGCGTTCGGCGGCAACTACGGCGACTGCGGCAACTACACCGGAGCGGTTGCCGCCGTGGATGTTTCCTCGACCGCCACCACCTGGTACCGCGCCTCGACGAGCGGGCGGGGCGGTATCTGGGCTCCCGGTGCCGCGGCGGAAACCGAGGGCGTGCTGTTCTATTCGGTCGGCAACGGTGACGCCGAACCCGGATCCCCCTACGACGACACCGATTCCGTCATCGCCCTCACCCCCGACCTGCGCCGCGCCGACTTCTTCGCGCCCACCGGCTGGGCGCAGGACAATGCGGCCGACCGCGATCTGGGCACCATGAACCCGGCGCTGGTCGGCGGGCATCTCGTCATCGCCGGGAAATCCGGCGACGGCTACGTCCTGGACCCGGCGCATCTGGGCGGAATCTCCTCCACCACACCGGTTTTCACCGATTGCCGCGGCTTCGGTGCGGCCGCGGTCGACGGCGATATCGCCTATCTCCCCTGCGCCGAGAGCATCACCGCGATCCGGGGCACCGCCACCGGGGCCGTCACCGTGCTCTGGCGCACGACCGCACCGGCCGACGGCCCGCCGGTGGTGGCGGCCGGTCGGGTCTGGGCCACCGATTGGCGCCGCGGCGGCACCCTGTATGCCCTCGATCCGGCGACCGGAAACATCCTCGCCCGGTACGCGACCGGCCCGCTCCCGCATTTCGCCACGCCCGCGCTCAACGGTGGCGACCTCGTGGTGGGCACCATGTCCGGCCTCGAGCGTTTCCGGCTGCCCTAGTCACCCGCACGGCTGCAGCGGGAAGCAGGCGGGCGGAATCGTGGTGTGCGGCAGCGTCGGATCGGTGGAGTGGGTGGTCGAGGTCGTATCGACCACCGCCGGTCGATTCGGCTGCTGTTTGTCCTCGGTCGGTGTGCTGCGGCCCGTGCAGGCGATCGCGATGATCAGGATGATCACCGCCAGCACGAGTCCGCCGATGATCGGCAGATCCTTGCGGCGACGCCGGGGGCCGGTCCCGCGTGCCGACTGCCGGGCGGCCCACAACGGGAATCCGGCGCCGGGCTGTTGCGGCGGTGCGACAGCCGCGGGCTGCGGCCCGGGTTGCGGTCCGGGCGCGAACCCCGGCGAGGGCGGGCGCGGCGGTTGCCCACCGGGCGGGCCACCGGGCTGCGGCGGCCGATTCCCCGGAATCGGCGTCGGTGGGGGCGGCCCGCCCCGGCCCGGACCCTGCTGGGTCGGACCCTGCCGGGTCGGACCCGACGGCGGCATCCCCGTGACCGCCGAGTACGCGGCGGCGGCCGCGGCCGCCGAGGTCGCAGCCGGGATCGCCGACTTCGCGGACGCGCCCGCACCCCTGGAGGGAACCGCAGGACCCTGCGGCACGACCACGGGACGGCCCTGGTCCTCCGCCTCGGCCGGACGCCGCCCGGCCGGGCCGCCGCTCTCCGGCCGATCCGGGGCACCGCCCGGACTGCCCAGGGGCTCGGTCGGATACGTCGTCGGCACCGAGGGCACGATCACCTCGGTGGCCCGGCTCGCGAACGGCAGCGGCGCGTCCCGCGCGGTGTCCGGCACCGGGAACCCCTCGGTCACCAGATCGGAAAAGCTTGCGGCGGCGGCGAACCCGAGCGCCCCGAGCGCCTGCCCGACCTGCGCGGCATCCCAGGACGCCGGGGCGCCCTCGGCCAGTGTGGTGAAATACGCGCGCAGCGAGGACGGCCCGTCGCCGATCAGGACGTCGATACCGGCGGGCAGCGCCCCCTTCTCGAGCTTGACCCGGCTGCCCAGTTGCGGCACCAGCAGCACCAGCCCGCTCACCGGCACGTGCTCGCGCCCCGGCGCGGCCCGCAACTGCCCGGCCAGATCGACGGTCTGGCGGCGCACGCGTTCCAGCGGATCGGCGTCCCCTTCCAAGGGCGCGGGTTTGCCGTCGACCGTCCACGGCTGGTCCTGCGCGCACGACAGCGTGCCCGCCACCCGCTCGGTGAACCCGTGCACGCCGACCACGACACAGGTCTGCGGCGTCCACACCACCACGTCGGCGTCCTGGCACTGCACGACCGCGATGCCGGGCACGGCGTGCGGCCCGCTCCAGGATTTGAGCCAGTTCACGACGGTGCGCTCGGTGCTCGACAGCCGCGACGGGTCGTCGTTACGGACCTTCACCAACATCCCAGACCACCTCTGACCGATGCCTCTACCTGCCGGCCGCCCGAACCCGTCGCCGCGACCACCTTACGGGGTCGCGGCGTTCTCGCGCGGCCGAAAATGTTCGGTCGGGGCGAATCGTCTTGCGCGGCAGCAAGATCATTCTGCATCCTTCGCGGTGCCGTCGCGCAGGGGGAGCCCTACCCGGCGGTCAGCTTCCGATGGATCCGACATACCCGTCAGGACGGACGAGTATGCGGGTGCCGTCGGACGCGCCGTACGCACGCCGTGCATGGCCGCCGGAATCGGCGAGTTCACCGTCGCCGGACGCGAATTCCGCCGCGACGAGGCGAACGATCCTGGTATCGACCGGGATCGGACCGGTGGGTTCGGTTCCGGGTCCGAACAGCAGCAATGTCGCGTGCGGTCCGGCGAACAGCTCGAACAGGCGCACGGACTTGCCGTTCGCGTCGGTGAGCGGCGCATCGGGCGCGCGATCGCCGGTCCGCAGTGCCTCGGCCGTATCGGCCGGATCGCGGTAGCTGAGATCGAGCTGGTGGGTGCCCTCCCGGTCCATGGCGTCCGGGTCGCCATTGAGGGTCTTGTCGAGCAGCGCACTGCTCAAGCCCAGGATCCGCGCGGCGACACTGCGCCGTTCGGTCTCGTAGGTGTCCAGCAGCGCCTCGCTGGCGGGCCCGGGCTCGCGCAGCGCGGTGGCGAGTTTCCAGCCCAGGTTGTGGGCGTCCTGCACCCCGGTATTGAGGCCCTGCCCGCCGGTCGGGGGATGCACATGCGCGGCGTCACCGGACAGGAACGCCCGCCCCGCCCGACAGTGCTGCGCCAAACGGACATTCGGCCGCCACACCGTCGACCAGGTGAGGTCGCTGAGCACGATGTCGGTGCGTCCGGACCGCCGGGTGACGTAATCCTGCAACACCTCCAGGCTGGTGTCGGAGTCCGCGGCCAGCCCGGTCGCGAACTGGAATTTGCGCCCGCCGGGCAAGGGCATCAACGCGATCCCGTCCATCGGCGCGGCCGAATCGGCGAACCAGTAGCCCACCGAATGATCGAGCGCATCGGCGCGGACGTCGCCCAGCAGCATGCGGATCGACTCGTCGGTGCTGCCCTCGAACGCGATGCCGAGCGCCTTGCGCACCGTGGAGCGCCCGCCGTCCGCGCCGACCAGATACGCCACCCGCACGGTCTCGGTCGCACCCGCGTGCTCGAGCGTCGCGCTCACCCCGTCGGCGTCGGCCTCGAATTCCGCCAGCGCCGTGCCCGATTCGACCCGCACCCCGAATTCGGCCAGCCGGTCTCGCAGCACCGCCTCGGTGTCGGCCTGGGCCAGCACCCACGGATTCGGGTGCGGCACCTCGGGACTCGGCTCCCGCCAGGCGCTCATCCGCCGCTCGGTCACGAACTGCCCGTCCAGGTGCACCAGCAGCGGCGCCTGCGGCGCGCCCTGAGTCAGTACGGCGTCGAGCACGCCCAGATCCTCGAAGACCTCGAGGGTGCGCGGCTGGATGCCGTCCCCGCGCGAGCCGGCGAAGAACTCCTCGGCCTTGTCGACAACGCGGATCGCGATGCCGCGGCGGGCCAGTTCGATGGTGAGGGTGAGGCCCGTCGGCCCGGCTCCGGCAATGAGGACCTGCGGATTCATGGCGACTCCTAAAACTGAATTGTGATTCACTGAATGTGGATTCAGTATTGAGGGTGGTACGTTCCGCTGTCAAGGAGGTGGATCATGGCAGCCCGCCGCAGCGAGAAATCGGCCGAGACCGAGCAGGCGCTCAAGCACGCCGCCCGGCGGCTGTTCGCCGAACGCGGCTACCTGAACACCAAGATCACCGACATCACCGCGGCCGCCGGCCGGGCCGCGGGCTCGTTCTACAACCACTTCGCGAGCAAGGAAGAGCTGCTCCAGGCGCTGCTGAAAGACCTTGCCGAGGAAAGCGATATCGCCACCGAGGATCCGGCGCACAGCGCCGATTTCACCGACCCCGCCTCGGTGCGCTTCCACGTCGCCAGCTACTGGGACTTCGCCCGCAAGAACTGGCCGGTGCTGCGCGCGGTACAGCAGGCGGCTCTGGTCAATGACGAGTTCGCCCGCATCTCAGCGCGTTTCGCGACCGAGCAGCGCGAAGCGGTCGCCGATCACCTCGACGGCTTCGCCGCCGCGGGACTGCGGCTGCCCGCCGGTGCGGACGCGAGTCTGGCGATGGTGTTCCTGATGGTGCAGGGACTGTTGCAGGCGGTCGAGGAGGGCGGCCTGACGCTCACCGACGAGCAGGCTGTGAACGCCCTGACGGCCTTCGCCTATCGCGGCCTCACCGGTCGCGACATCGAATAGCCGAAAACCCCGGGGCGCGAGGCCGTTCGAGCCCGCGCTGCGGAACACCCCGGGCTGCTGAATGCCCCGCGCGGCTGAAGGTCCCGGGCTGCTGAAGGTCCCGGGCTGCTGAAGGTCCCGGGCTGCTGAAGGTCCCGCGCGGCGGCGGGGTCCTGCGTGGCTTCGGCGTTCGCGCGTTCGCCTCGATGACTGCGCGTGCTCGGAACTCAGGGCACCAGCACGATCGAGCCGGTGGTCTTGCGGCCCTCCAGATCCCGGTGCGCGCGCTCGGCCTCGGCCAGAGGGTAGCTGCCGCCGATCCGGATGCGCAGCGTGCCGTCGGCGATGGCGTTCATGATATCGCCTGCGCGCCACAGCAATTCGGCCCGATCGCGGGTGTAGTGCACCAGCGTCGGCCGTGTCACGAACAGCGAGCCCAGCGGATTGAGCCGCTGCAGATCGAACGGCGGCACCGGCCCGCTGGCCGCGCCGAACAGCGCCACCATCCCGCGAACCCGGGTGGCGGCCAGACTGGCCTCGAAGGTGGATGCCCCGACCCCGTCGTAAGCGGCGGCCACCCCGACGCCGTCGGTGAGTTCCCTTACCCGCGTGGCGATCTCGTCGTCGTAGCGCAGCACCTCGGCGGCCCCGGCGTCGCGGGAGAGCTTCTCCTTGTCGTCGGTGGACACCGTGGTGATCACGTGCACCCCGCGCGCCGAGAGCAGCTGGGTAAGGATCAGCCCGACCCCGCCCGCGCCCGCGTGCACCAGCACCGACTCACCCGGCTCGGGCTTGTAGATGGATTCGGTGAGGTAGTGCGCGGTCATCCCCTGCAGCAGCGCCGACGCCGCCACCGCCGCGTCGACCCCGTCGGGCACCGGAATCGCCACGGCCGCAGGCACGACCACCAGTTCGGCGTAACTGCCCGGCGCCGCCGCCCACGCCACCCGATCCCCGACCCGGAACTCGGTGACGTCGGGCCCGACCGCGGTCACCACGCCGCTGCCCTCGGCCCCCGGGATGTAGGGTACCGGCGTCGGGTAGCGCCCGGTCCGAATATAGGTGTCGATGAAGTTGATTCCGACGGCCTGCGTCCGCACCAGCAGCTGTCCGGGCCCGGCCTGGGGGTCTGCCACCTCCACCGGCAGCAGGACATCGGGACCGCCGTGCTCGGAAACCTGGATGGCGCGCATGATTCCAGTTCTACACCCGGCCCGGCAGCCGCCCCATCCGGCCCGCCGCGGCGGCTCGGCGACTGTGAGATGCGCGGCGCGTCATGGACGCCCGATTACCCGTGGGTAAACTGCGGCCCATGAGCGCTACTGCCGCCCCGGCATCCGAGAAGATCTCGCCGTCCGTCGTGGATTCCGTGAAGGGGTTCGTGGCCGAGCACGGCGGATCCGCCACCGCGGTGCCGCAGCCCATCGGCCGCATCGGCGTCCGGGTGACCCTGGTCGGCGCCGACGGCGTCCTCGGCGACCGCGTCGTGGGCTCCCTCGCGGCCGCCAAGTCCCTCGTCGAGACCGTGGACGGCCTGTCCGAGACCGAGGAATGGGACCGCGAGCTCATCTCGAAGGTCACCCCCGCGAAGGGCCACTGGGCCAGGATGGCAGGCTGGGTGGCCAAGCAGAAGCGATTCCCCAAGGCGCGCAACGAGAAGTGACCGCGCCCGCAGCCGGCGGGGGCGGAAAGGACCGGATCGACGTGTCAGGGCGTGTGACCAAGCAAGCGCAACTCCGTTCGGCGCTGACCACCCTGTGCGCGAATCTGCGTCCCGGCGAGATGCTGCCCAGCGAACGCCAGTTGTGCGACGACTACCGCGTCAGCCGCATGACCGTGCGCGAGGTGCTGGGCCAGCTCGAATCCGAAGGCGTCATCACCCGCATCCCCGGCAAGGGCACCTTCGTGGCCGAGCGGGTGGCGCGCTCGCGCCTGCACATGGCCTCGTTCTCCGATGACATGCGCCGGCTGGGTCGCACCCCGAGCACGGTGGTGCTGCACACCGATTACGCGGTGCCGCCGCCGTCCTCGATGACCGCGCTGGGGCTGGCCGCGAATGTGAAGGCGTTCCACCTGGTTCGGCTGCGGCTGGCCGACGGGCTGCCGATGTCCATCGACGACGGCTGGTACCGCGCCGATCTGCTGCCCGAGCTGCTCGATCAGGAACTCACCCAGTCGCTCTACGCGCTGTTCTCGCGCGAGTACGGCTGCCCCATCGACCGCGCCGAGCAGAGCGTGCGCGCGGTGGCCGCCGACGAGCGCCACGCGGGCTGGCTGGGCACCGAACCCGGTTCTCCGCTACTGGCTTTCGACCGCATCTCCTATTCGCGCGACCGCGCGGTCGAGCACGCGCAGTCCTGGTACCGGGCCGACCGCTACCAGGTCTACATGACCGTCTCCGCCGAGGACAGCTAGCCCAAGCCCCGGAAACGATTGAGCCGCCGCCCGATTCGGGGCGGCGGCTCGATTCGTCTCTACCCGCGGCTCACATGGAGAACAGGACCGAGCCGGTGGTGACCGGGCCGGTGACGGTGTTCTGTGCCGAGCCCGGGGCGCTGTCCATGACCACGACCGGCACCGCGGCGCTCAGGCCGAGCCGGCGAACGGCATTGGGGGAGAAGGTGATCAGGGGATCACCGGCGGCGACCCGGTCGCCCTCGGCCGCCTTGACCTCGAACAGGTCCGCCTTGCCGACGGTGTCGATGCCGACGTGCAGCAGCACCCCGGTGCCCTCGTCGGTGACGATGACCGCGGCGTGCGGGTGCAGCTTGACGATGGATCCGGCGACCGGGGCGACCACCGTGGTGGCGGCATCGGTGTCGAGGGGTTCGATGGCCACGCCCGCGCCCACCATCTCCGCGGAGAAGACCGGGTCGGGGACCTCGGACATGGGCATGGCGACGCCGTCCAGCGGCGCGAGAATCTCGGTGCTCATGGCGCTCAGAGCATGTCGTTGATGTCTTCGGCCAGGGCGTCGGCCGTCGGGCCGACCACGACCTGCACCGCGGCACCGGCCTTGACGACCCCGTGCGCGCCCGCGGCCTTCAGTGCCTTCTCGTCGACCTTGCTGGCATCCTTGATCTCGCAGCGCAGGCGGGTGATGCAGCCCTCCACCTCGATGATGTTGTCCAGGCCACCCAGGCCGGCGACGATTTGATTCGCTTTCGACATGATTTCCTCCGAGCGTGTCGAGTAGACAAAACTGGTTATAACCAGTATATGTCTGGTTATAACCAGTCACGGTAACTGGCGTTGAACAGTACGCGTGACTCCAATCACAGACTGAGGACCACCCATGGCCGATGCCGTCGAGAGCTCCCGTAAGAAGCTCGATTTATCCGGACTGCAGAAGCTCGGCCGCAGCCTTATGCTGCCGATCGCCACGCTACCCGCTGCTGGACTGTTGCTGCGACTAGGACAGGACGACATGCTCGGCCGCTGGTCGGCCATGAAGACCGTGGCCGACGTCCTCGCGGGCGCGGGCGGCGCACTCATCGACAACCTGCCCCTGCTGTTCGCCGTCGGTATCGCCATCGGCTGGGCCAAGAAGGCCGACGGCTCCACCGCGCTGGCCGCGGTCGTCGGCTACCTCTCCTTCAACGGCGTGCTCAAGGCCATGTCGCCGGTCGTGCTCTCGGGCAAGGTCGACACGAAAGGCGCTCAGGCACTGGTGAATTTCGGTGTCCTCGGCGGCATCGTGATCGGCCTGACCGCCGCCTGGCTGTGGCAGCGCTTCCATCGCACCCAGCTGCCCGACTACCTCGGGTTCTTCTCGGGGCGGCGCCTGGTGCCGATCCTGACCGCCTGCGCGGCCGTGGTCATCGGTGTGGTCATGTCGTTCATCTACCCGGCCTTCAACTCGGGGCTGACCTGGCTCGGTAACACCGTCGCCGATAATTCGGTTGTGGGCGGCGGCATCTTCGGGTTTGCCAACCGTATGCTTTTGCCATTGGGACTGCATCACATCATCAACTCGGTGGTTTGGTTCATCGTCGGCGACTACAGCACCGGCGGTCAGACCTACCACGGCGATATCGCCATGTTCCTGCACGGCGATCCGCAGGCCGGCACCTTCATGACCGGCTTCTTCCCGATCATGATGTTCGGTCTGCCCGCGGCCGCGCTGGCCATCTGGCGGCATGCCAAGCCGGAGAACAAGAAGATGATCGGCGGCATCATGCTGTCCACCGGTCTGACCGCCTTCTTCACCGGAATCACCGAACCGCTGGAGTTCTCGTTCATCTTCGTGGCCTGGCCGCTGCTGCTGATCCACGCGATCTTCACCGGCTCCTCGCTGGCCCTGACCAATGCGCTCGGCATCCACGACGGGTTCACCTTCTCCGCGGGCGCCATCGACTATCTGCTCAACTTCGGCAAGGCGACATATCCGCTGCTGCTCATCCCGGTGGGCCTCGGCTATGCCGCCCTGTACTACTTCACCTTCAGCTTCATCATCAAGCGCTGGAACCTGAAGACCCCCGGCCGTGAAGACGATGAGGCGGAAACCGAAAAGGAGAACATCGCAGCATGATCACTCGCACCGCCGTCGTCGCGTCCAAGACCGGGCTGCACGCCCGTCCCGCCGCCCTGTTCGCCAAGGCCGCCGGGGAAGCCGGTGTCCCCGTGCGGATCTCGGTGGACGGCAAGGATCCCGTGGCCGCCAACAGCCTGCTGCAGGTGATGACCCTGGGCGCCAAGCAGGGTGACACGGTCACCCTGCACGCCGAGGACGGGTCCGAGGCGGCCCTGGACAAGCTGGTCGGGATGCTGGAGACCGATCTTGACGCGTGAGGTGCGCGGTGTCGCCGCCGCTCCCGGGATCGCCGTCGCGGCGGTGAAGTGGCTGGCGCCCGCGCCGGTCACCAGCCGCTCCGATGCGCCCGGGAGTGACGTCGAAGCCGAGATCGCCCGCGCGGAGGCCGCTTTCGAGACGGTCGCCGCGCGGTATTCGGCCCAGGCGCTCGACGCCGCCGGCCCGGCCGCCGACATCCTGTTCATGACCTCGGCGCTGGCCGCGGATCCGGCGCTGCTGGATCAGGTGCGCACCGAGATCCGGGACGGGACCCCGACCGCGCACGCGGTCACCGAGGCGGTCGCGCACTTCGGTGCGCAGCTGGCCGCCCTGGGCGGCATGATGGCCGAGCGCGCCTCGGACCTGAAGGACGTGGGCCAGCGCGTGGTGGCCGAGCTGCTCGGCGTCGATCCGCCCGGAATCCCGGACAGCGCAACGCCTTTCGTGCTCGCCGCGCACGATCTGGCACCGGCCGATACGGCCACGTTGGATCCGGCGAAGGTGGTCGGCCTGCTGACCGTGGCGGGTGGGCCCACCTCGCACACCGCGATTCTGGCCAAGGCACTGGGCATTCCGGCCGTGGTGGCCGCACCCGAGGCGGTGCGGATCGCCGAGGGCACCGAGGTGGTGCTCGACGGCACGTCCGGTGTCGTGGAGATCGAACCGACCGCGGCGCGTCGCGAGGAAGTGCTCGCTCAGCGTGCACGCCAGGCGGACGCGCCGACCGGTCCGGGCCGCACCTCCGACGGTCACGCCGTGCCACTGCTGGCGAATGTCGGCTCGGTCGCGGATGCGCGCCTCGCGGTCGAACTCGGGGCCGAGGGTGTCGGCCTGTTCCGTACCGAATTCCTGTTCCTGGACCGCGCTTCGGCCCCCGCCGTCGCCGAGCAGACGGCCCAGTACGCCGAGATCTTCCGCGCCATGGGCGACCGTCCCGTGACGGTGCGCACCCTGGACGCCGGATCGGACAAGCCGCTGCCGTTCCTGAACCTGCCGACGGAGGAGAATCCGGCGCTGGGAGTGCGCGGCCTGCGGTTGAGCAGCGTCGACGAGGGGGCGCTGCTCGACCAGCTCACGGCGATCGAGGCCGCGGCCAAGGAGACCGGGACACCGGTCAAGGTCATGGCCCCGATGGTCGCCACCGTCGAGGAGGCCAACTACTTCGCGACCCGCGCCGCCGAGGCCGGGATCGAGACGCGCGGCGTCATGATCGAAATCCCCGCCGCCGCACTGCGTTCCGAGCAGCTGGGCGCGGAGGTGGGCTTCTTCTCCATCGGCACCAACGATCTGTCGCAGTACCTGTTCGGCGCGGACCGCATGTCGTCATCGCTGGCGGCGCTGCACAATCCGTGGCAGCCCGCGCTCGCGATGGCCATCGGCATGGTGGTGTCGGGGGCGGGCAAGCACGGTGTCAAGGTGGGGGTCTGCGGCGAGTCCGCGTCCAACCCCGAATTCGCCTGTGTGCTGGTGGGTCTCGGAGTGGAGACACTGTCCATGGCGCCCCGCTCCATCGCCGGGGTCCGGGCGCAGCTGGCCGAGGTGACCCTGGAGCAATGCCGGGCCGCCGCTGCCGCGGTGCTCGCGGCCCACACCGCCGAGGACGCCCTGGCCGCCGCACGTCGGGCATTGGGGCGAGATAAGTGAGGACCACCCTGCGCGGCCGGGTCGTCACTCTCACCGAGGCGGGCGAACTCGCCGACGGGGTGGTGTCGTTCGACGGACCGCGGCTCGACTACGTCGGCCCGGCAACCGGATTCGGCGGTGACCTGCCCGAGCTCAGTGGTCGTCCGCCGATCATCCTGCCCGGGCTCATCGACGTGCACTGCCACGGTGGCGGTGGGTACGGCTTCCCCGAAACCGATCCCGAGGGGGTGGGGATCGCGGCGAATTTCCATCGCGCGCACGGCACCACCACCCTGATCGCCTCGCTGGTCTCGGCCACCGAGGCCGAATTGCGCGACCGCATCGACGTACTCGGCAAGGCCATCGACGACGGCCTGCTGGCGGGCATCCACCTCGAGGGCCCGTTCATCAGCGAGCACCGGCGCGGCGCCCACGACCCCGAGCGCATCCTGCCCGGCGACCCGGCCCTGCTGGAGCGGCTCATCGACTACGCGGGCGGCCGCATCGTGTCGGTGACCGTCGCCCCGGAAACCGCCAATTTCGATGCCCTCGCCGACGTGCTCGCCGACGCGAATGTGATTCTCTCCCTGGGACACACCGTCGCCGACTACGACCGGTCCGTGCACGCCATGCGCCGCGGCTGGCGGGTCTCGATCACCCACCTGTTCAACGCCATGCCCGAACTGGCCCACCGCGACGCCAACTTCCTCACCGCCGCCATGGCCGCCGCCGGCCGCGGCGACGTGGTGGCCGAGGTCATCGCCGACGGCGTGCACCTGGCCGACGGCACCGTCCGCATGGTCTTCGACACCATCGGCCCCGACAACCTGGCGCTGATCACCGACGCCATGGCCGCCGCCGGCCAGCCCGACGGCCGCTATCAGCTCGGCAGCCTCGATGTCGTGGTCCGCGACGGCGTTTCGCGCATCTACGACCCGCACGGCGAGGGCCCCATCGCGGGCGGCACCGCCACCGCCACACAGGTGCTGCGCCGCACCGTCTTCGACGCGGGCGTGGACCTGACCGCGGCCGCCACGGCCGCGTGCGCGACCCCGGCCCGCCTGCTGGGCATGGCCGACGAGATCGGCGCGTTGCATACGGGGATGCGCGCCGATGTCCTGGTCACCGATCGCTGCCTGATTCCCGTCGACGTCTACAAGGATGGATCCCAATGGAACTCGTGATCACCGACAACGCGGCCGAGGCCGGTGTGCTGGCGGGCCGCATCATGGCCGACCATGTGCGCCGCGGTGCCCGCGCCATCGGGCTGGCCACGGGGTCCTCGCCACTGGGGGCGTATCGGGAACTCATCCGCCAGCACCGGGGCGAGGGACTGAGTTTCGCGGGCGTGCAGGCGTTTCTGCTCGACGAGTACATCGGGCTGCCGCCGGGGCATCCGCAGTCCTACCGGCAGTTCATCCGTGACGAGTTCACCTCGCATGTGGATTTCAAGGATTCCGACGTGCACAGCCCCGACGGCAATGCCGCCGACATTCCGGCCGCCGCGGCCGAATACGAGCGCGAGATCGCGGCGAACGGGCCGGTGTCGGTGCAGATCCTGGGCATCGGGGCCAACGGGCACATCGGTTTCAACGAGCCCGGCTCGTCGCTGCGCTCGCGGACCCGCGTCAAGACGCTGACCCCGAAGACCCGCGAGGACAATGCCCGCTTCTTCGAAGACGACCTGGCCCAGGTCCCGACGCACGTGCTGACCCAGGGCCTCGGAACCATCAGCGACGCCGACCATCTGCTCATGGTCGCCACCGGCGCGGGCAAGGCCGAGGCGGTCGCCGCCGCCGTGGAGGGCCCGGTCTCCGCGTTCTGCCCGGCGTCCATCCTGCAGATGCACCCGCACGTCACGGTCATCGTCGATCCGGAGGCGGCGGCGAACCTGAAGGCGGTGGACTACTACCGGTTCGCGGTGGCGAACAAGCCCTCCTGGCAGAGCTTCTGAGCCTCACGCATTCTGCTGCATGGCGGTGAACGGGGCCATGTCGAAGTAGTCGCGCCAGGCCGCGATGCGCCCGTCGCGGACTTCGAACACCCCGGTCACCGGTAGCTCGATGTGCTTGTCGCCCAGGCTGAATCGGTCGGTGCGCTCATTGAGCACCACATTGCCGGCGACGGCCTGGTGGTGGACGGTGAAGTCGATGCCGCCGAAGGCCCCGATGAACCCGCGCAGGAACTCCAGGATCGCGGCCTTGCCGACGAACGGCGCCATCGGGATGTTGTGGTAGACCGCGTCGTCGGTGAAGAACTCGGCGATGGATTCCGGTGTGCCGCTGCGCCATTCGGCGCACAGGGCGGTAACGACGGCGGCGGGGGACAGGTTGGTGTGGTCGATGCTCACTGCGGTGGGAGACCTTTCCTGCGGATGACCTGAGCTGTCGGAAAAACTTCCCGGCGGCCGCGGTGGTGTCAAGACTGTTCTCGCAGTGAGACTTCGGTTCGGTGGTGTCTCAGTGTTGCAGGATGTCAGCGTGCCGCCCAGCACGGTGGCCACCATGGTGTGCACGGCCGCGGTCTCTGGGCGCGGCGCGGTGCGGTCGGCGAACAGCAGGTGCGCCGATCCGATCAGGGTGGCGGCCAGTAGGCCGGGGTCGGAAGTGGTGACCACGCGCCCGATCTCGACCTCCGCGGCGAGGTAGTCCGCGATCAGGGTGGTCGCCTCACCCAGTATCGGGAAGCCGACCGGGCGCTGCTGTCGCAGCCGGGCGCGGAGTTCGTCGCGGTAGGTGACCAGGCTGACGATGGCCACCGCCACCGTTTCGAACACCCCGGTCAGCGCCTCGGTGAGGTTGTCGGGCACCGTGGCGTCCCCGGCCTTGTCGCGCAGCTCGGCCCCCAGCCGCTCGACCCGCACGATGCGATCCTCGACCAGCTCGGCGAGAAACCCGTCGAAGTCGCTGAAATGCCGGTGCAGCACACCTTTCGCGCATCCCGCCTCGGTGGTGACCGACCGGCTGGTCAGCGCACTGGGCCCGTCCCGCAGTAGAATTCGCTCGGCGGCATCGAACAACTGCGCGCGCGCATCCCTGATCGCAACCCCGGTCGGCAACCCGCTCTCCTTCTGCTCGCCGAGCCCATTCCGTTGCAGAGTGGGCACACGCCCACTTAAAGTGGGCGCATGGTCACTCTATCTTCCCGAGAGTCCGAACCCGCCGATCAGAGCCCACATCGACACCGCGAGGTGGCCGAATCCTTCGGCATCGACGCGGCCCGCTACGACCGCACCCGCCCGCCCTATCCCGCCGCCATGATCGAGGCCGTGCTCGCCGCCACCCCGGGCCGGAACCTCCTCGATGTCGGCTGCGGGACCGGGATCGAGGCCCGGCGGTTCCGTGACGCCGGGTGCACGGTGCTCGGCGTGGAACCCGATGCGCGCATGGCCGATTTCGCGCGGGCGACCGGAATCGAGGTCGAGATCGGCATGTTCGAGCAGTGGGATCCGGCCGGGCGCAGCTTCGATGGCGTGATCTCCGGAACCGCCTGGCACTGGGTCGATCCCGTCGCGGGCCCGGCCCAGGCTGCGCGCGTGCTCCGGCCCGAGGGGCGGCTGGCACTGTTCTGGCATGTGCCCGACATGCCGCCCGAGGCCAGCGCCGCGTTCGCCGCGGTGTATCGGAAGTTCATGCCGGATTCGCCGGTCTCATTGGTCGCCGACCGCCCCGCGATCGAGATCTACCAGACGATATTCGACAAGGTAGGGGGAGGAATCCAGGAAGCCGGCGGTTTCACCACACCCGAACAATGGCGATTCGACTGGCGGCACACCTACACCCGCGACGAATGGCTGGACCAGATCCCCACCCACGGCGCGCTCACCCAGGCCCCGCCGGACACCCTCGCGGCCGTCCTGGACGGCATCGGCGCGGCCATCGACGCGATGGGCGGCAACCTCGAAATCGGATACACCACCGTCGTCGTCACCGCCGCTCGGGCCTACCCCTGACCCGGGAAAGCCTGCGCCGGTCGATGATCGGAACGATCATCCCCGGCCCGTGGTTGACAATGGTCCGGTGACCGAGCGTGCAGCGAGCCGGACCGCGGTTCTGGTCTGTCAGGGCCGGGCCGTGGCCGACGGGCGACCGGGGGTCGGCCGATTTTCCGATCCGATTGCGGTGGAACTGCTTTCCGAGGCGGAACGCGAGCCGGTCGCCCGGGTTCGGGCGGGTGGCCGCCGAAGGCGTTCGGTCTGCGGATGGAATACGAATTGCTGTCCGCCGCAGCCGAAGTGATGGCCACCCGTACCGTCGCCATCGATGCGGCGGTACGCGAGCGGTCCGATCCGCAACCGGTGATTCTGGGCGCGGGCCTCGACGCGCGCGCCTGGCGCATGCCGGAACTGGCCGGGATCGCGGTATTCGAGGTCGACCACCCGGCATCGCAGGCCGAGAAGCGCGAGCGGCTGGGGGAGCGGAAGGCATTGGCCGACATCCACTTCGTCCCGGTCGATTTCGGCAAGGATTCCCTGGGCGCGGCCCTCATCGCCGCGGGCCACGACGAAACCCGGCCCACCACCTGGATCTGGGAGGGCGTCGTCCCCTACCTGACGCCCGCCGAAGTGGCCGAGACCGTCACCGAAGTGGCCAAACGCAGCCCCGCGAGCAGCCGCCTGATCATCACCTACCCGACACCCGACCGGCGCTACCGGTACGGCCGCAAGGCCATGGAATTGTTGCTGACGTTGTCGGGTCGCCCCAATCCCATGGCCCGCGAACCGCAGCGCTCGAGCTGGACGCCCGAGGCCATGGCCGCGCTGCTGTCCGAGCACGGTTTCACCGTCGCCAGCGACCGTGATCTGGGGTCGATCGCTCGTGCGGAGGGTATCGAGGGCAAGCGCCTCTCCAGCCGCGTCGACGGGCAGCTCGTCATAGCCGATCGTGCCTGAAACCCGCCATTTTCGCGACCGGTTGTACCGCTCACCGGGATCGACGCCGCCTGCGGATTTCCGAAACTCCCCGTGTGCGAGCATATCGCCATGGCTGGTGGAACCGATCTGTGGCCGGAAGTGGATCTGGCTGATCTGCTCGACGTGCTCGAGTTGACCGAGACCGCTCCGGGGCGATTCCGGGCGCGCAATGTCTCCTCGACGCTGCCCACCACGCTCGGCAGCCAGACCCTGGCCCAGGCGGTGGTCGCTGCCGAGCGGATGGTGCCGCACATGGCCGTTCAGTCGCTGCACGGGGTGTTCCCGCGTGGTGGGGACGCCGCGCGCGAGGTCGATGTGGAAGTGGAGCTCGTCCAGTCGGGCCGTGCACTGGCGACCGCGCAGGTGTCGTTCCGGCAGGAGAGCCGCGAACACGCGCGGATCCTGGCGATGCTCAGTATCGACGAGCCCGATTTCCTCGATCACGGCCGCACGGTGCTCGACGGCGTGCCGGGCCCGGACGAGTGCGTGGAACTGCCGTGCGCGCTATTGCCCTGGGAGGTGCCGACTCTCGGCGGTGCCGACGCGCTCGCGCCCGACCTCGCCGGACCCCCGACCCTCGACGTGTGGATCCGCTGCGACAAAGCACCCGACGTCCCCGGCATCGCCCGCGCCCTGCTGGCCCACGGCAGTGAGGGATTCCTCGGCCCGGTCGCCACCCGCCCGTATCCGCAGGGCGAGATCGACCGGCGCGGTGGCCGCGGAATGTCGGCGATGCTCGCCCAGACCATCACCTTCCACCGCCCGTTCACACTCCACGACTGGCTGCTGCTGCGCTGCGAAAGCCCGTTCGCGGGCAGCGGCCGGATGTTCACCCGAATCCAGATCTGCACTCGCACAGGCGAACCGGTCGCTTCGGTCGACGCCCACGGCCTGATGCGCAGCGCCGGCCGCTAGTTGAGGGTGACCACCCACGAGCCGTTGCAACCCCGGTTGCGGGCACGCCCCGGGTCGTAGTTCCACACGGCCTGCAGGTCCGAGTCCCGCTGAATATTGAACGCACCCGTCGGCGACTTCACCGGATCGCCGTTGTAGAGCAGCAGACTCAGATCGTTCGGGTAGATCGTCCAATCCCCGTTGTAGCCCGCCGGATAGTTCATGCTGACGGTCGTGGTCCGCCCGGTGTGGTTCTGCACCACAATGCACGCGCCAGGATGATTGGCCTGTGCCTGCGCGGGAGCCGCCACCGCAATCGCGACCGCCCCCACCGCAACGGCCGCCACCGGCACACCGATAATCGCCGCGACCTTACGTCCGCCGCCGGAAACGTTCCACATGACAACCTCCGTACGAACCCGGGTACCCCGGATCTTTGTTTCGACGTACCGAAGCTATCGACGTGGCCCATTGCCTCTCTTAAGAAATCCTTGTTCCCAGCGGTGCGGTGGCTGGGGCAGCTTGCTTCGCTCGCAACCCAGCCACCCCTCGCCCCCATCCAGGCGTCCTATTTCTCTTCCTCTTTATCTCTTGTCTCTTTATCTTTCGCCCTTACCAGGCATGCAGGATCTGTCCCGTGTAGTTGCCACAGGCAGCCAAGTGAACCCGGTCGTTGCGGTCGCCACCGTTGACGATATCGAGGCACATGCCGTTACCGCGGAATTCATTCCACAGGGTTACGTGACCGTTTACGGACGCGAAGTGCCAGAGCTGGCCGCTGTAGTTCCCGCAGTCCACGAAATGGACCTCATTGTCATAGGTCCCGCCGTTATAGGTATCGAGACAGCTGTTATCCCCCTTGAACCGGGTGTGCAGGCGGACTCCGCCGTTCCCGTTGCCAGCGTCGGTGGCGTACCAGAACTGCCCGGAGTAATATCCACAC
>NZ_BJWY01000020.1 GCF_007990715.1 Nocardia seriolae NBRC 15557
TTGCCTTCGAACCCATGCACTAATTCTACCGCCGATCACACTGACATGGAAGCCGAAATGGCATGTGATACAAAGCTATTCAGACTTGGCGGCATTTCCATTTGTTAGCAATTGCCTTGGTGACATTCCAGAGAGTTCTCGGATGTCTCGAGTCAAATGGGACTGGTCGGAATAGCCGACAGTGGCTGCGGCGTCAGCCAGTGCGGTGCCCTCGCGGGCCAATGCGAGTGCTCGTTGCATGCGCAGGATGCGGCCCAGGGTTTTCGGCCCGTAACCGAATGCGGTCAGCGACATTCGGTGGAGTTGCCGAGGGCCTGTTCCCAATTCGGCGGCGGCGAAGGACACCGGTGCACCGGATTGGAGGGACGCCACGATGAAACGCAACTTCGGGTCGGGTGGGGTGGATTCGGTTGCACGCCAGCGTGCGATTGCTTCGAGACCCATGGCCGGGGTTGGCGCTGTCGCGATCAGTTCGTTCGCGCGGCGGAGTTCTGCCGTTCGCCACAGGTCGGCGAGATCGATCCTGGTGTCGCGCAGTTCGTGAGCGGGTATGCCGAGGAGACTCGGGGCGGTGCCGGGATAGAAGCGGATGCCCGTTATGCGGGTGGCGAATCCGGACGGTGGGCGGTAGGCGCGGGTGTCGGGTCCGGCGATCGAGAGGCGGCCGTTCATCCACAGCAGGTCCATGCTGCCGTCCGGCAGTACCGGGAGGTCGGTGTCCGACACGCCCTTCCGCGTCCAGAGCACTGCGTCACCGATGGCCGAAGGCCGCTCCCGATAGCCTTGCGGCGGGTGGATATCCGTCATCGAAATCCCACCTCACCTCGAAAACTGTTGAAACACCGCCTTGTTCGGCATGTCGTGCACACAGGCATGGTCCGCCTGTTTGCACTCAATGCATGTTTGCACGTTATGTCGTCGCGGGCTCCGATGAATCCGACACCTCGACCACGCGCTCGGCCTGGCCGGGCTTCCAGATCGTCACTTCCAAACGCCCGTCCACGATTTCGACCGAGGACGCGCCGGTCAGCTCGGCCGCGTAGAACGGTTCGAACTTGCGGCCGCGTAGGTCGAAACCGCTCTCGGCGAACAGATCTTCGGCGAAACGGCGCTGCACCTCGAGATCCTGCACATCGCGCACGGTTCCGAACAGTTTCACGTCGCCATCGCTGACCTGGGTGTCCACGGTCGCGGTGTGCAGGCAGAAACGCGGGTCGCGGGCCAGATCGGCGAACTTCGTGGTGCCGGGCATGCCGACCAGCCACAGCTCACCCTCGAAAAGGCGCGGTTCGAGCGGGCTGATGCGCGGAAAGCCATCCTTGCGCAGGGTGGCCAGCATGCACAGGTTGCCGGTGGCGGCATGACGGCGGGTGAAGATGGTCGAGATACGGGGTGCGGCGGTGGCGAACTCGGTCCAGGACGTCATGACCGCGACCGTACCCGCGGGGTACGACACATCCGGGCATCGAAAGCCGGCGGTCTCTGTTTGAAGGGCCCGATGTCGTTCTCCCGCCGGGTCGCGGTGCTCGCCGCGGCGCTCATCGGCTGCACTGTCCCGGCCTCCGTCCCCGCCCATGCCGTGGTCGGCGGCACCGAAACCACCACCGGCGACTATCCGTGGCTGGCCACGGTCGGCACCCCACTGTTCTTCCCCCGGGCTTCCGGGCAGTTCTGCGGCGGCGAGCTCATCGCACCCGACCAGGTGCTGACCGCCGCGCACTGCGTGCAACTGGCGCAACTGCTGCCGCAGGCGCTCACCGTCATCTTCGACCGCGGCGACCTCACCGCGCACGACGGAACCACCGTGGCGGTCACCAATGTTCGCCTGCACCCGGACTTCCGCACCGACACGGTCGACGGCGTCGACGTCTACCACCACGACCTCGCCATCCTGACCCTCGCGCACCCGCAACAGCGCCCGACCGTGCAGCTCGCCGCGCGGCCGAACCGCAGTTTCACGGTGCCCGCGGACGGCAGTGGTGTCGTGCTCGGCTGGGGCGGCACCGCCGACGGCGACTCCGCCAACACCGTCCTGCGCCGCGCCACCGTCCCGATGGTCTCCGACGCCGACTGTGCCGCCGCCTATCCGGGGACCTTCGACGCCTCCGAGATGGCGTGCGCAGGCTCCACCACGGCCGATACCGGCGAATTCGACAGTGGCGGGCCATTGCTCGTCGACGGGAAACTGGTCGGCATCACTTCGTGGGCGCGCGGGACGGCCCAGGCAGGTTATCCGGGCGTCTACGCCCGCATGCCCGCTTCCTTCTGAGTGCTCACACCTTCACCGCCGACTGGTCGAAGGTGAATACGCCGTTGGGGTCGTAATGCTTGGCGACACCGCGCAGACGCACAGCATTGTCGCCGTAGTACGCGCTCGCCCAATTCGACAGCCCGGGATCGATGTAGTTGACGAAGGCCGTGTTTCCGGTCAATTCCCCGAGCCCGTCGCGCACTTCGTTCACGGCGTTGCGCGCCTCCGACGTGGTGGCGCCCACGTAGATCTGCGCTGTCGCCAGTGCGCCGCGATAGGGAAAAGCCGTGTCCTTCGCGCCGATTCGAGCGGGCGCGCCGGACAGACTGTCCAGCAGAATATCCATGCCTTCGCGACCGGTCAGCAGGGCGGTCAATCTGCTCGGGTCCGACAGCGGCTTGGTCAATACTCGCGATGACGCCGTGAACGACTCCCCGCCGAGCACTCCTCCGCCATTCCAATTCGGGCGGCACTGCTGCACCGAGTAATTCGCGCAGCCGCCGAAATACATCATCGCCGATAGGTAATCCTTGGATAGCGAATACCTGTTGACCGGTTGGGTCTTGGTGGCTGTGACCAATTTGTCGAGGAGAGTGTTCATGGCGGACTCGGTTCCGACATAGCAGCCGTTGATTCGGCACGTCGGCGGGCTGCCCGCGGAAATGCCGAGGGTGGACCAGAATTCGTCGGGGGCCGACTTGGTGAAGGTCTGCCACGCGGCCAGCACCTCGGTCAGCGACCCGGCCGGGAAGCGGACCTGGAAGACGGCCAACTGGGGTGCGGCGACGGTGCGGAAGGTGAACGAGGTGACGATGCCGAAGTTGCCGCCACCGCCGCCGCGCAGTGCCCAGAACAGCTCGGGTTCGGAGGTCGCGGAGGCCGTGCGCAGCGTCCCGTCCGCGGTGACCACCTGGGCCGAAATCAGGTTGTCACAGGTCAATCCGTACTTTCCGGTCAGCACGCCGATGCCTCCGCCCAGGGTGAGGCCCGAGATGCCGACGGTCGGGCACGAACCGGCCGGGAGGCAGCGGCCTGCCGCGGCCAGACCCGTGTACACGTCCATGAGCCGGGTGCCCGCGCCGATCACCGCGGTGCCGTCCGGTTTCACCTCCACGCCGGTCATGCCGCCCAGATCCACCACCAGCCCGCTGTCGGGTGTCGAGTACCCGCCATAGCTGTGCCCGCCGCTGCGCGCCGCCACCGGGATCCGCGCGTTCGCGGCCGCGCTCACGCATGCCTGCACGTCGGAAGCGTTGGCGCACTGCGCGACCGCGGCGGGCTGCCTGCCGTCGAAGAGCGGGTTGTAGGCCAGTTTGGCCGTCGGGTATCCGGAATCGGACGGTAGGTTCAGCGTTCCGGCCAGGCGCTGACGCAGCGCTGCCCAATCCACCTGTCCCGCAGGCTGTTGCACCGGCAGTATCGCCGCGGGCTTGTCCGGCAGACAGCCGGTCGCCGAACCCAAGGCGGCCAGGCCGACGCCGACTCCGGCCGCGCGCAGCAGATTTCGCCGATTGATCGCCATTGCGGCGCCCCTCCCCGAGAGTGTGCCCGGCCTCCTCCAGCTTGCCGGGCACGCACGAACCATTCAACGGTCCGTTATCGCGACCTTGAATGCTCGCGTTTCACTCAGGTCAGCAGGCCGTCGGCCAGCCGCGCCCAATCGGCGAGAACCTGCCTGCGCCGCAACCGATCCCGCCCCACCATTTCGTCGAGGGTCGCGCCGCGCACCAGGTTGATGGTGAGCCAGAACGCGGATTCCAGGCGGTCGGCGGGCACCTCGAGGCGGCGTCCGCACGCATCGAGCAGCTCCACGGTCAGATCGTGTTGCACGCGAAGCATATTCCGGCGCAGCGCCCGGTCGTTGGCGATGCCGACGTACAACTCGACCGCGGCCTTGCCCAGCTTCCCCGCGAACGGCGCGGTCACCAATTCGACGAGCACCTCCCCCGCCGACGCCTCCCCCGGCAACGTCCGCTCCCGCCGCTGCAACGCCTCGCGCTGCCGCAACGTCAGGTGCTCGATGGTCTGCGCGAACAACTCCTGCCGCGTATGGAAGTGATGCAGCTGCGCGCCGCGGGTGACTCCGGCCCGCGCGGTGATGTCGGCGATCGACGCGCTCGCGTATCCGACCTCGGCCAGGCTGTCGATGGCCGCGTCCAGCAGCAGCGCCCGAGTTCGGAGGCTCTTCTCCTGGTGCTTGTTCGGGGGCAGATCGGATACCACCTGGTCACTATAGCAATATTGCGTGCACCCTTGCACGCAATTGGGTGTCGGTCGTAATGTGTCGGCCATGCCCGTGGATCGTCTGCTGCCCACCGTCGAAGCCCGCGACCTGCTCGAGCTCACCCGCGATATCGCGGACAAGGTGCTCGAGCCCAATGTCGTCGAGTACGAGAAGCAGGAGCGCTATCCGGCCGAGGCGTTCCGGGCGCTGGGAGCGGCGGGGCTGCTGAGCCTGCCGTATCCGGAAGAGTTCGGCGGCGGCGGGCAGCCCTACGAGGTGTATCTGCAGGTGCTCGAGGAGCTCGGCGCGCGATGGGCGGCGGTCGCGGTGGCGGTCAGCGTGCACAGCCTGTCGTGCCATCCGCTGTTCGCCTACGGTACCGAGGAGCAGAAGCAGCGGTGGCTGCCGGAGATGTTGTCCGGCAATCTGATCGGAGCCTACAGCCTGTCGGAGTCGCATGCCGGGTCCGATGCCGCCGCGCTGCGCTGCCGCGCGGTCGAGGCCGAGGGCGGGTACCGGATCACCGGCACCAAGGCGTGGATCACCAACGGCGGCAAGGCCGATTACTACACGCTGTTCGCCCGCACCGGCGAGGGCTCACGCGGCATCTCCTGCTTCCTGGTGCCCGCCGACACCGCGGGCCTGTCGTTCGGCAAGCCCGAGGAGAAGATGGGCCTGCGCGCGGTCCCCACCACCTCCGCCGCCTACGACGACGCCTTCCTGCCCGCCGAGCGCCTCCTCGGCGCGCCCGGGCAGGGCCTTCCGATCGCCTTCAGCGCCTTGGATTCCGGCCGCCTCGGCATCGCCGCCGTGGCCACCGGCATCGCCCAGCGCGCCCTCGACGACGCCGTGGCCTATGCCAAGGAACGCCAGGCCTTCGGCCGCGCCATCATCGACCATCAGGGCCTGGGCTTCGTCCTCGCCGACATGGCCGCCGCCGTCGACTCCGCCCGCGCCACCTACCTCGACGCCGCCCGCCGCCGCGACGCCGGCCTCCCTTACTCCCGCCAGGCCAGCGTCGCCAAGCTCGTCGCCACCGACGCCGCCATGAAGGTCACCACCGACGCCGTCCAGGTCTTCGGCGGCTACGGCTACACCCAGGACTTCCCCGTCGAGCGCTACATGCGCGAAGCCAAGATCACCCAGATCTTCGAGGGCACCAACCAGATTCAGCGGCTGGTCATCGCGCGTGGCCTCGTGAGCAGCTGACTGGCGCCGCTAGCCGCGGGAGCGCCGGGCGGCGAGGAACAGGTCGTGTTCCGGGATCGCCGACGGGTGGTCGGGAAGGAATTCCACCACCCGTTCGCGCACGACAGCCAAGCCCGCACCGCCCAGCAGACGTGGGAATTCTTCCGCCGGGTAGCTGCTGACGGTGACCGCCTTGCCCATGAATTCGATGTCGAGGCCCTCGATGTCGGCGGGCACGGTGGCGAACAGGAAGATGCCGTCCGGCTTCAGCCACCGCGCGAATTTTTCCAGTGCGGCAACGATTTCGGCGCGCGTGAGCTGCAGCAGGGGGAAGAACGCCACCACCGCGTCCCAGGTTCCGGGCGGATAGGTCAGCGTTCGCAGGTCCGCGACCTCGAATCGCGCTCCCGGCACCTGGGCGCGGGCGATCTCGATCATTCGCGGCGAGACATCACAGCCGGTCACGTCGTGCCCGGCGGCCACCAGCATTTCCGCGGTCGGCCGACCGGTCCCGCAACCGACATCGAGCACGTTCGCCGCGTCCGGCAACTCGGTGAGCAGCCATTCGACCTCCTCCCGCTGCGCGGCCAGGCCCGCGAACGCCTGCTCGTAGTCCTTGCCCAGGCCATCGAACACTTCGGCCGCCGAAAGTCCCATGGCCCCAACGGTAATCGAGCAGTGCAACCGCTGCGACCGAACCGGCGCAGCAGGGCCTCACCGGGGATCCACCCCGATGAGGCCCACTCGAGCTACGCCGTGGCCTGACGCTTGGGCAGCTTCCAGCCCGGGCGCGGGAAGTGGCAGGTGTAGCCCTCCGGGTAGCGCAGCAGGTAGTCCTGATGCTCCGGCTGGGCATCCCAGAACGCGCTCGCCGGGGTCACCTCGGTGACCACCTTGCCCGGCCACAGGCCCGACGCGTCGACGTCGGCGATGGTGTCCTCGGCGACCCGCTTCTGCTCGTCATCCAGGTAGAAGATGGCCGAGCGGTAGCTGGTCCCGACGTCGTTGCCCTGCCGGTCCTTGGTGCTCGGATCGTGGATCTGGAAGAAGAACTCCAGCAGCGCACGGTAATCCGTCTGCGCCGGGTCGTAGACGATCTCGACGGCCTCGGCATGTCCGGGGTGATTGCGGTAGGTCGGGTGGTCGTTGCGCCCGCCCGTGTAGCCCACCCGGGTCGACAGGACGCCCGGCTGCCGCCGGATCAGATCCTGCATGCCCCAGAAACACCCGCCGGCCAGAATCGCCTTCCCGCTCCGCCTCCCCGCGCTTGTGTCGGTCACGCTTCCTCCTTCGTGAACAGAGACCTGTACTGTCCGTAACCCTGTGCCTCGAGATCATCGAGGTGAATGAACCGCAGCGACGCCGAATTGATGCAGTAGCGCAGCCCGCCCGCATCGCGCGGACCGTCGGTGAACACGTGCCCCAGATGGCTGTTGCCGTGGAACGAGCGCACCTCGGTGCGGATCATGAAGTGGCTCATGTCCCGCTTCTCGGTCACGTTCGAGCTGTCGATCGGCTTGGTGAAGCTCGGCCACCCCGATCCGCTCTCGAACTTGTCCACCGAAGCGAACAACGGCTCCCCCGACACCACGTCCACGTAGATACCGGGCTCGTGGTTGTCCCAGTACTCGCCCGTGAACGCGCGCTCGGTCCCGTTCTCCTGGGTGACGTGGTACTGCTCAGGCGACAGTGCGGCCACGGCCGCCGGATTCCGGTTGTACTCCCGTGTCACTTGACCTCCTTTATCGGCCTCAGCTACAACCCACCCTGCCCGTCGGAAAGTCCGGTCTCAACCCCGCGTCATACTTCCGTCACCATTGGCCCCGGGCACCATGGCCCGCGCTGCGTCGTTCCCCGGCCGGACGCGCCGAGCCGAGCATACTCACCTGCGTGAGCGCGGCCGACAACGACACCAGCGACGATCAGGTCCCCGCCTGGGCGCGGCGCACCGCCGGGGAATCACGGTGGGCGGCCACGGCGGCGATCATCGGAATTCTGATCGTGCAGTTCTACCTGCCCCAGCAGTACATCGCCGGACCGCGCTGGCTGGTCCCCGGAATCGGCTTGCTGCTGCTGGTCATGATGGTGGCCGCCAGCCCGGTCCGGCTCGACCGCGAGGAGATCTGGCTGCGCCGGTTCAGCCTGCTGCTCATGGCGGTGCTCGGGTTCGCGCTGGTGTGGTCGGTGTACCACCTGGTCGTGGGCCTGGTGGACGGTCAGGTCAGCAATAACGCGGCGGGCCTGCTCAGTTCCGGCGGCGCGATCTGGCTGTCCAATGTGCTGGTATTCGCGCTCTGGTACTGGGAATTCGACCGCGGCGGCCCGGCCGCCCGAGCCCACGCCCGCAAGCCCTACCCGGATTTCCTCTGGGTGCAGATGCAGAACCCGGGCCTCACCGACCCCGAATGGGAACCGGAGTTCCCCGACTACCTCTATTTGTCCTTCACCAACGCAACGGCATTCAGCCCCACCGACGTCATGCCCATGTCCCGCTGGGCCAAGACGCTGATGATGGTGCAATCGGCGGTCTCGCTCATCACGGTCAGCCTGGTCATCGCCCGCGCGGTGAACGTCCTCAAGTGAGGGCCGATCACGACACCGCCGTCATTTCGCTGACCAGCCAGCGACCGTCGCTCTGCTGCTCGGCGGTGACCATCATGGGCAGGACCACCGTGGATCCGCCCGGCTTGAGGTCGTTCGACTGCTCCTGCTTGACGGCGACCACGACGGTCGCGACGAGTCCCTGCAGTGATGCCAGGCCACAATGGATCTGGGCCGCCTTGCTGGTGGCGTGATTCGCCTTCATGACGTCGCGCAACCCGTCACTGCTGTCCGCCCACTCCTTGTGGAACCCGCCGGTCGACGCGTTCAGCACGTTCCCGACGTACTGATCGATCGTCGAGGGAGTGTAGGTGGTCACCAGCGTCACGAAATCACACACGGCCTGCTGCGCCGCCGCCCGCCGGGCGTCCGCGGTGGCCCCCGCGTTCGAAACCTGTTGGCGCAGTTGGTCGGTGGTCGCGCGCTCATCGGCGAGGCTGCTGTGTTCGCCCGAGTCGAGAACGAAACCGGTCACGGTCCCGGCGATGCCGAGGATCGCGAGGACACACGCGATCACCAGTGGAACGATCGATCGTCCGGATGCGCTCGGCTGCGGCGATTGATAGGGCGCCGAGCCGGGCTGCGGGTGATACGGCGACCCCGCGGGCACCGGAGACGCACCGTTCGGAATCGGTTTCGCCTCCGGTGGAATCGGCTGGGACGCGGGCGCGACCTGCTGCGAATCAATGGGATTCGGCTGCCGGCCGGGCGTGGGTTCGGACACGAACTCTCCCCTCTATCGAACGTGTCCCGCGATGCTATCCGGTGGTTCCGACCGCCCGGATTGCACCCCGACCCTGCGAAACAGTCAGCGGTTGAACCACATGTCGGCGACGACCATGACCACCGCGACCGCGACGAAGATCGCGGCGAAAAGCAGCGATTGGCCGATGGTGCCGACGATTCCGGCGGTGAGGAACAGCGTCAGGACCGGAGCCCAGACGAACATGTCCGGGGGGCCGAAGGTGCGCTTGCGGGCCGCGGTGGCGGCGGGCTGGCGGCGTTGCTGGGTGGCGCGTCCGGGGGTAGTCACCTGGGCGAGACTACAATTCGCTCGTCGATCGCGCCATTTCGGGGCGGCGCGGCGGCAGGGCACAGCAGCCGACCGCGCACGGCGCGCCGTTGACGGTGCAGCCGAGGGGGGTCATGTCGCTCAGGCGCACCGGGGTTGCGGCATAACGGTATTCGTCGACCAGGTCGGCTACCAGCTGCGCGAACCTCGGGTCGGGACCGGGGGTGGCGGCGCGGGCGAAGGCCATACCCAGTTCGGCGGCACGATCTTTCGCCTCGTTGTCCAGGTCCCAGATGACCTCGAGGTGGTCGGAGACGAAGCCGACGGGGCACACCACGACCGACTCGACACCCCGCTCGGCGAGGGCGTCGAGGTGATCGACGATGTCGGGATCCAGCCACGGGATCTGCGGCGGGCCCGAACGCGACTGCCAGACCAGGTCGTAGTCGTCGAATCCGGTTGCGGCGGCGCACAAGCGGGCCGCCTCGGCCACCTGACGACTGTAGAGGTGCTGTTCGGTGGGCGGGCCCGAGGCCACGTCGGCCGAGACCGGGATGGAGTGGGCGGTGAAGACCAGCCGCGCGGAATCCCGTTTGTCGGCGGGCAGTTCGGCGACCGCGGCGCGAATATTGTCCGCGAACGCCCCGATGAACAGCGGATGGTCGAAATACTGGCGCAGCTTCACCAATTCGGGCGCGTCGGCGACCGCGGCCCGCGCGCGCACGATGTCCTCGTGATACTGCAGGCACCCGGAGTACCCGCCCCACGCCGAGGTCGGGAACACCAGCGCGGACCCGATGCCGTCGGCCCGCATGCGTTCGACGGTGTCCTCGACCATCGGATGCCAATTGCGGTTGCCGAAGTACACCGGCAGCTCGATTCCGCGCGCGGCGAATTCGGCCTCGACGGCCTTGATGATGTCGAGATTGAGCGCATTGATCGGCGACACCCCGCCGAAGTGCAGATAGTGCTGCGCGACCTCGGCGAGCCGCTCGGGCGGGATGCCCCGGCCGCGAGTGACGTTCTCCAGGAACGGCATCACGTCCTCGGGGCGTTCGGGACCGCCGAAGGACAGCAGTAGCAGGGCGTCCACTCGATGAGCCGCGGGCTCCGCTGCCACCGCTCTCCTCCTCAGAACTCGAAAACTACCCGGATCAGTTGGCGCCGAAGCCGTCCGCGGGGAACCAGGTGTTGTGCGAGGCGCCGCCGTCGACGTAGATGATCGAACCGGTGGTGCCCGGCAGCCAATCCGAGAGCAGCGTCACCACGGACTTGGCGACCACGGTCGGGTCGTCGACGTCCCAGCCGATCGGGGACGCGCCGTCCCAGTAGGTGTTGAGCATGTTCAGCTGCTTGGCGTCATCGGTGGCGGTGCCCGCGATGGCCTTGGCGGCCAGGGTCTTGATCGGACCCGCCGCGATCAGGTTGGAGCGAATCTTCTTGGCCTCGCCCACCTCCCGCGCCACGTACCGGTTCACCGACTCGAGCGCGGCCTTGGCCACACCCATCCAGTTGTAGTACGGCATGGCGGTGCGCGGGTCGAAGTCCATGCCCACGATGGAGCCGCCCTCGTTCATGACCGGCAGCACCGCGCGGGCCAGCGAGGCGTAGGACCACGCCGAGATCTCGAAGGCCTTGGCGGCGTCGGGACCCGGGCCGTCCAGGAACGGCATGGCCTCCGGGCCCATCAGGGTGCGCGGCGCGAACGCGATGGAGTGCAGCACGCCGTCGACGCCCTCGGGCGCCAGCTCGCGGACCTTGTCGGCCAGCTCGGCCAGGTTCTCCTCATTGGTCACGTCCAGGCCGATGGCCGGGGGGACCTCCTGCGGCAGGCGCTTGGCGATGCGGTCGATGAGCCGCAGGCGCTCCGGGATACCGGTGATGATGACCTTCGCGCCCTGCTCCTGCGCGACCGCGGCCGCGTGGAAGGCGATGGACGAGTCGGTGATGATGCCGGTGATGAGGACGGTTTTGCCGTCGAGCAATCCAGCCATGGGGTGGTCGGTTCTCCTCGTTCGATTAGGTGCTTGGGGGCTGAGGGTACGGGTCGGACCTGAGCGAGATGCTCAGTGGCCCATGCCCATACCGCCGTCGACCGGGATGATCGCGCCGGAGATGTAGGAAGCGTCGTCGGAGACGAGGAAGCTGATCGCGGCCGCGACATCCTCGACCTGGCCCATACGGCCGGCCGGGATGAAGTCGAGCACGTTCTTGCGCATCTCCTCGGTCATGTCCTCGCGGGTCATGTCGGTGTCGATGAGGCCGGGCGCGACCACGTTCGCGGTGATGTTGCGCTTGCCGACCTCGCGGGTGATGGCGCGCGCCATACCGATCAGACCGGACTTGGACGCCGCGTAGCTGACCTGCGCCGGCGAACCCATCTGACCGACCACCGAGCCGAGGAAGACGATGCGGCCGAAGCGGTTCTTGAGCATGTTCCGATTGGCGCGCTGGGCGACCCGCCACGCACCGGTCAGGTTGGCGTCGATGACCTTCGTGAACGATTCCTCGCTCATGCGCATGAACAGGACGTTGTCCACGATGCCCGCATTGGCCACGACCACCTCGACCGGACCCTGGTGCGCCTCCACCTCGGTGAACGCGCGATCGACCGACTCGCTGTCGGTCACATCGCATTTCACGCCGAAGAGACCCTCCGGCACCCCCGAGCCGCGATGGGTCACGGCGACCTTGTGTCCGTCGGCGAGCAGGCGCTGGGCGACCGCGAGACCGATGCCGCGGTTACCGCCGGTTACCAATACCGACCGGGATGTGATGTTCGACATAAGGGCAAACCTATCTGTTCGTGTTCGGGAGTCGGCGCGCGGTACCGAATTACGGCAGTCGCTGACGATAGAGCAGCGCGGCGATCAAACCCGCGGCGGTCACCAGCAAACCCACCAGCACCCACGGCCGGCTCGCGTCGGCAATGGTGCGCTCGTAGCCGATCTGCTCTTCCAGGTGGCCGTAGACGTTCTTGAGTTCCTCCAGCGTGGAAGCGGTGAAGAACTCGCCGCCGGACAGTTTCGCGATCTCGCGCAGCGAGTCGTCGTCGACGGGGACGCGCACGCGCTGGGCGCCCTTGCCCTCGGTGTCCGGGATCTCGACGGTGCCCCAGGTGGTGCCGAACGAAATCGTCGACACCGGAATGCCTTTCTCCTTCGCCAGGCGGGCGGCGGTGAAGCCGTGGCGCGGATTCTCGGTGTCCTTGTCGTCGGGCACGGTCTGCTTGCCGTCGGACATGAGCACGATCTGGGCCGGCGGCGGCTTCTCCGCGCCGCCCAGCACCGAGGCCAGGGTGTCGATGGATTGCAGCGCGGTCAGAATGCCCTCACCGGTGGCGGTGCGCTCGGCCAGGTTCATGTGGTCGATGGCCGCCTTCACCGCTTCCCGGTTGGTGGTCGGCGAGACCTGCACCGCCGCGGTGCCCGCGAAGGTGACCAGACCCAGGTTGATACCGGGCGTCAGATTGTCCGCGAACTCCTTGGCGGCCTTCTGCGCCACCTCGATTCGGCTGGGCGGCACGTCGGTGGCCTTCATCGACAGCGACACGTCGATCACCAGGATCACCGTGGCCCGGTTGCGGGGCACCTTCTTGGCCGCGGTCGGGCCCGCGGCGGCGAAGGTCAGGAAGATCAGGCCCACCAGCGTGATCGCCACCGGCACATGCCGCCAGGCGCGGGGCCGGCGCGGGGCCACCTTCTCCAGCAGCTCCATATTGGAGAAGCGCAGCACATGCCTGCGCCGCCGCTGCTGCATGAGGATGTAGATCAGCGCCGCCAGGGCTATCACGGCCAGGAAGGCCAGCCACGCTTCGTGCGTGAAATTCGAAAGGCTGAAGGTCAAATCGCCAATTGTCACTGCCGCGGCACCCGTCCGGCATTCGGGGCACCGAAGGTGTGGCGCCGGGTGGACACGAATCGGACCACGTCCGCGATCCAGTCCCGATCGGTGCGCAGGGTCATCACCGGCGCACCGCAGCTGCGCAACGCACCCTCGACCTGATCGCGATGGTGCTGCGCCGCACGCGCGAAATCGGCGCGGAGCGTGGGGGTCACACTGAACTCACGGGTCCGGCCCGTCTCGGGATCGTGCAGGACCACATCGCCGACATCGGGCAGTTCCAGATCGCGCGGATCCAGGATCTCGATGCCGAGCAGATCGTGGCGGCCGGAGATGGCGCGCAGCGAACGCTGCCAGTCGATATCGCCGAGGAAGTCGGAAATGACCACGGCCAGACCGCGTTTGCGCTGCGGGCGGCGCAGGGCCTCGATGGCCTCGCGCAGATCTCCGCGCACCCCGTCGGGCGCGTGCGGGGTGGTCGCGATCTTGCGCAGCATGGACTGCTCGTGCACGCGGCCGCTGCGGGCCGGAATGCGGATGAGCTGCTGGCCATTGGCCACCACCGCGCCGATCCGGTTGCCGCCGCCGCTGGTCAGATGCGTGACCGCGGCCGCCGCGGCGACCACCAGATCCCGCTTCTCGCACAGCGCGGTTCCGAAGTCCAGGCTCGCCGACAGGTCGATGACCAGCCAGGTCTCGAGTTCCCGATAGGCGATCATCTGCCGGACATGCGGGTGGGTGGTGCGGGCGGTGACCGACCAATCCATCTGGCGCACATCGTCGCCCGGCTGGTACATGCGGGCGTCGCCGGGTTCGGAGCCGGGGCCGGGGATCAGGCCCAGGTGGTCACCGTGCAGCACGCCGTCCAGGCGTCGGCGCACGGTGAGTTCGAGCGTCTTCAACGCCGCCGACAACCGCGGGTCGGTCAGCTGCCCCTGCCGGAACGAGGGCGGGGACTGCGTGGAGCCGCTGGGGGGTGAGATGGTCACGGGCGCAATCGATTCCGTGGCCGCCTACTTGGTCTGGGGCTGACCGGGGACGCCGGGCAGCTGGCCGTTGGGCGGCTGCGGGACACCGGGCTGCGGAACTCCGCCCACCGGGGCCATATTCGGCTGGCCGCCGTGCGGGCCCATCACCGGCGGCTGGGCCGGGGCGGGGATCGGCGCGGCGGCACCGGCGGGCGCGTTGGCCTGGGCGGCGACCTGCGGCAGGCCCACGGTCTGGAGCACGCGCTTGATCACGTCGTCGGGGCTGACCTCGTCGGCCAGGGCGTCGTAGGACAGCACCAGGCGGTGGCGCAGCACATCCGGGATCACCTCGACCACGTCCTGCGGGACCACGTAGTCGCGACCGCGGATCAGCGCGACCGCGCGGGCGGCGGCGATGATGCCGAGCGAGGCACGCGGGGAGGCACCGTAGGAGATCCAGCCGGCCACGTCCCGCATGCCGAAGTCGGCGGGCTTGCGGGTCGCGGCGATCACCCGGACCACGTAGTCGACCAGGGCGTGGTGCACGAAGGTATTGGCGGCCACGTTCTGCAGGCGGACCAGTTCCTCCGGGTCCAGGATGCGCTTGGCCTCCGGCGGGGTGACACCCATCCGGTAGATGATCTCGCGCTCCTCCTCGACCGAGGGGTAGTCCACCATGACCTTGAACAGGAAGCGGTCACGCTGCGCCTCGGGCAGCGGGTACACGCCCTCGGACTCGATCGGGTTCTGGGTCGCCATGACCAGGAACGGATTCGGCATCGGGTAGGTCTTGCCGCCGATGGACACGTGCCGCTCGGCCATCACCTCGAGCAGCGCGGACTGCACCTTGGCGGGCGCGCGGTTGATCTCGTCGGCGAGCACGAAGTTCGCGACCACCGGGCCCAGCTCGGTGTCGAACTCCTCGCGGCCCTGGCGGTAGATGCGGGTACCGACGAGGTCGGTGGGCACCAGGTCCGGGGTGAACTGGACGCGGGAGAAGCTGCCGCCCACCACCTTCGCGAAGGTCTCGACGGCCAGGGTCTTGGCGATGCCCGGCACACCTTCCAGCAGTACATGCCCCTTGGCGAGAACCCCGACCAACAGCCGCTCGACCAGACGATCCTGACCGACGATCACCCGTTTGACTTCGTAGATCGCCTTCTCAAGGGTCTGGACATCGCGCTCGAGGGTGTTCGAAGGCGAGGCCGGCGCATCCTTCACCGTACTTACCCCGCTCACACCGTCAGTCGAAGTCACCAACATCCCCGCTTTCGCCTCGGTCTCTGTGCGTTCGGTCCCAACTATATGCGCCGAGCCCGGTACCGATACTTCCATACACTCGAAGGTGGCGGCCCCGCGCGAACACGCTCGCCTCGACACCGATCCGGCCGCGAAATAGATGAAACCCTGATTTCAGGACCGAGATTCGCACGCGGGTCGCCACCGCATTCGGAAAAAGGTCTTGCGCGAGATACCTGGATTGACGTCCCCTCCGGCCATGAAGGTGGAGATTCTTCCCGGTCATGCTGCGGTTCCTCGGGAGGAAGGTTCACGCATCCGGCTGGCCCGGCGGCCGCCTCGCCCTTTCGGACTGCGCGTGCTCTGTGAACCAGCACCGCCGCCGGTACTGGTTCCCGCCCGTCCGGCGGTGCGAATCGCTCGATCGCGGATGATGACGGACGCGTTCTTGTCGGCGTGTTCGGTATGCCCGCATTGCGTGCACGCGAACAATCGCCCGCAACCCCGCCGCGAGTCGGGGTCGCGGGCACCGCAGCGGGAGCAGGTCTGACTGCTACCCGGCGCGGGTACCGCGACGAGCTGTCCACCGTGGCGTCTCGTTTTGTATTCGAGCTGTCGGCGGATCTCAAACCACCCCTGATCGGCGATGGATCGGTTGAGACCGGCCTTTTGGCGTACCTTCGAGCCTGGTTGCGTGGCAGTGCCTTTCGCCGACCGGACCATGCTGGAAACCTTCAAGTCTTCGATACCGATCAGGCCGTGGCTTTGGGCCAGGTCGGTCGTGAGCTTGTGGTTCCAGTCCAGTCGACGTCGGGCTTGCCGCGCCTTCAATGCGGCGATTGCCGCGTTCGTGCGGCGGAGTCTGTTCGAATACTTCCCCCCGGCATGTCTTTTCGCGTAGGTGAGCTGGCGGGCCCGACGCCGCTCCAGCCCGCGCAGCCGACGTTGCTCGCCGACGGTGGCGGTGGCGGGTCGCTGTCGTGCGGTGTCGTCGGCGGAGCAGAACACCGAGCATGCGATCCCGACATCGATACCGATCGGCGGTCCGGTGTTGACCGGCGGGGCGACCGGTGCCGGTTGGTGGACTCCGAAGGAGATGTGCCAGCCGAACCCGTCCCGGCTGATGGTGGCATTACGCACGATGCCGTCGATCGGACGGGACAGCCGAAATCGTACCCACCCGATCTTCGGCAGCTTCACTTGCGCGCTGCGCCGCGACACCTTCCGAACCTCGATGGCTTGGCCGGGGAAGCAGATACTCTGCCGGTCCCGCTTCTTCTTGAACTGCGGTAACCCGGCGGGATGGTCACGGTTCCAGAAATTGTCGTAGGCGGTGTCCAGCCGACGCAGAACTTGTTGCGCGCACTGCGCGGGAAGATCAGCCAGCCAATCGTATTCGCGCCGCGCCTGGGTCAACTCCGGACACTGATCCACAGCCCGCAAGGTGACGCGCTGCGCAGAATGGTAGGCCCAGACGCGTTGCGCGAGGGCGGTGTTCGACACAGCCCGGCAAGTGTCAGACCACCCGGTCAATCGGTCCGCCTGATCCTGAGTCGGGTACAGGCGGAACTTGTGTGCCGTGTTCGCCTTCACCCAGCACACTCTACACTTGGTTTCATGGGCATCGATACCAGCTTTCGCACAGGTAGGCACGTGGTTTACATAATGCATGTCCATTTGGTTTTCACCACTAAATATCAGGGCCCGGTGTTCGCCGCACCGCATCTGACGCGGATGGAAGAAATCATGCGAGGGGTCAGCAAGGACTTCGAAGCCGAGCTGGTCGAATTCAGCGGAGCCGCCAACCACGTGCACCTGCTGGTGACCTACCCGCCGAAAGTCGCGGTCTCCAAGCTGGTCAACTCTCTCAAGGGCGTATCCAGCCGACTGATACGCAAGGAGTTCGAAGACCTGCGATTCGCGTACTGGAACGATACGCGCCTATGGTCTGGCTCGTATTTCGCAGGCTCAGTCGGTGGAGCACCGATTTCGCTTGCGCACCAGTACATCCGCCAAGAGACCCAACCCGGCACCTGAAAGCCAGCCCGTGCCGACGGCCGATCTTCGATCACGGCATACGTCGCGATCCGGTCGGGCGGGTCCGCGTCGTCACGGCGGCGCTGGGCGCGGCGGGCGTACTTCTGCTCTGCCAACCGCGCACCGGCCTCACCCCGGCCGCCGCCACCGTCCTCACCGCCTTCACCCTGCGTGCCGCGGCCCTGCGATGGTCGTGGTCGAGCCCCCTGGCGGGATCGACCCCCAGAAAGTTTCCGGGCTGTGGATCGGTTGGCTGAAGATGCGCCTATTCTTGCGAATGTCTCTGCCGCCAAGGGTTTCTGCGCCGGTAGCGTTGTCGGTATCGGTCGACGGTGTCCGGTAATACGGGATGTGGTGTGAAGTGTGGGATTTCGAGGTTTCGCCCAGGCAATCGATCGGCGAGGCGGTGTTGGAAGAACTCCGGGATCGGGCAGCCGCTGACGGGGTGGCGCTACGGGTCGGAGTGGTGATCGAGAGCAATGACTCGGTACTGATGCTCGAGCACGAGGAGCATGTCGAAGGGCGCAGCCCGCTGCATCTGCCCGGCACGGTCGTCCGGCCGGGCGAGTCGCTGGCCAGTGCGGTGGTGCGGGCCGTGCGCGAGGAGACCGGGCTCGCGGTGGTCGACATCGTGCGCCACCTCGGCAGCTTCGAGTACCTGTCGGCGGCCGGAAAGCCGGTTCGCAGAGAGCATTTCGCCGCCGAGGTGGCGAGCGCCGGGCCGGTGCGGCTCACCAACTACGCCGACTACAGGTGGGTTCCGCTGCGTGGCGAGCTGCCCGTCACCCCGTCGATCCGCCGTATCCTCGGGGTCTATCAGGAGTAATGCCAGTCGCGACCGCGGAGGACCGCATGCTCGAGATCGATACTCGCCCGGTGGTCCTCGATCAGTACACGGTTGACGAGACCGGTCGGTCTGGGCAGCGGCCACGCGGTTTGGTGTACCCGACCGGTGTCGATGACGTGGTGGCCGTGGTCGAGTGGGCGCGCGAGCACGCGACCCCGCTCATCGCGCGCGGGGCCGGCACCAGCCTCGAGGGGCATCTGCTGGCGCGCGGCGACGAGCTGATCGTCGACCTGTCGCAGTCGAACAAGATTCTCGACGTCGCGGCCGAGGACTTCACCGCCACGGTGCAGCCGGGGGTCACGCGGACCCAGCTCAATACGGCCGCCGCCGAATACGGGCTGCAGTTCACCGTCGATCCCGGCGCGGACGCGTCGCTGGGCGGCATGGCCGCCACCAATGCCAGCGGCACCACCACGGTGCGTTACGGCGGCATGCGCGCCAATGTGCTGGTGCTACAGGCCGTCTTCGCAGACGGCACGGTGACCCGGCTCGGGCGCGCGGTGCGCAAATCCTCGAGCGGGTACGACCTCAAGGATCTGCTCATCGGGTCGGCGGGCACGCTGGGCCTGATAACCGAGCTGACGGTGCGGCTGCATCCGATTCCGGAATGGATTCACTCCCTGCGCATTTCGTTCCCGACGGTGCCCGACGCGGTGGACACCGCGGTCGAGATGCTGGGGCTGGCGCTGCCGGTGAGCCGCCTGGAACTGGTGGACGCGCCCAGCATGGCGGCCATCAACGCCTTCCGCGGCACCTGCTATGCCGAGGCACCCGCGCTGTTCGTGGACATCGAATCCAGCTCGGCGGCCGCTGTCACCGCCAACGAGGGCGAGATCCAGCGGATCGCGCACGCGCACAACGCGATCGAAGTGGCTACGGCCCGCACCCACGGCGACCGGTATGCCCTGTGGGAGGACCGCCACAACCTCTACTTCGCCGTCAAGGCGAGCAATCCCGGCCGCCGGTTCCTGATCACCGACACCGCGGTCCCCTACTCGCGTATCGCCGGAGCCGTCGACACCGCCACCCGGCTGGGCCACGAACTGGGCCTGAACATCACCGTGGCCGGGCACATCGGAGACGGCAATGTGCACACCATCGTCCCCTACAACGAGGACGAATACCCCGGCGCACAGGTCTTCTCCGACCTCGTGGTGCGCCACGCCCTCGAGGTCGGCGGCACCGCCACCGGCGAGCACGGCATCGGCCTGACCAAAAAGAAGTACCTGCGCGAGGAACACGGCTCCGGCGTCGACCTCATGGTCGCCGTCAAACGCGCCCTCGATCCGCTCGGCCTGTTCAACCCCGGCAAGGTCCTCGACGTCGAGCCCGACTGACTATTCCACCTCGGCCCGGCGAGCCTGGTCGAGATACGACATGGCGTGGGCGGCAACGTGATCGCGCAGGCGTTGCACGGCCGGGGTGGGGCGGTGGTTGCCCGAGATCAGGCCGATGCTGCGGTCGTGGTCGCCGGTCAGGGGGACTCGGGTCAGGCCGGGGTGCGGGAGTTCGGGGGCGGGCAGGACGGCGATGCCCAGGTTCTGGGCGACGAGGGCACGCAGGGTTTCGAATTCGGTGATCTCGAAACCGACCTGCGGGGTGAAACCGGCGGTGGCGCACCAGGAATCGAGCAGCCTGCGCAGGTGGTAGGAGGGCGGGTTGGCGATGAACGGTTCGTCGGCCAGTTCGGCGAGGTCCACGTGGGCGCGGGTGGCGAGGGGGTGGCCGTTCGCGACGTAGAGGTGGATCCGCTGGAAGCCCAGGATGATCGTGGGCAGGTCGTCGGGGGCGGGGATGGTGACGGCCAGGTCGAGGCGGCCGTCGCGGACCATGTCGACCAGGGCGGTGCCGTGCGCCTGCACCAGGTGCAGGCGGATGCGCGGTGCGCCGGTGTGGAAGTCGGCCAGCAGGGACGGGATGCTGACCGGGCCGAGGGTGAAGGGGAAGCCGAAGCGGACCAGGCCGGTATCGGGATCGGCATCGCTGCGCACGACATCCACCGCGTCACCGAGTGCCTGCACCAATCCTCTGGTGCGGTCGTGCAGTTCCTGCCCGGCGGCGGTGAGCGCCACGCGGCGACCGACCGGTTGGAACAACTTCACCCCGACCGCCTGCTCGACCGCCTTCAACCTGCGGCTCAGCGACGACTGCGGCACGCCGAGACGCTGCAACCGGATTGGTCGATCACCCTGCTCGAGCGCCTGGACCGGGTCGCGGCCGAGAGCTCGGATCCGTGGAACAACGCCGGCACCGGGCACTCGGGGTGCCGAACTGCGCACCGGCCACGAGGTGACCGGTCTGCGCCGTGGCGACGACGGCATCTGGACGGTCACCGGCCGCGACCGGAACACCAAGCGGCGCTTCACTCTTCGTGCCAGATTCGTCTTCGTCGGCGCGGGTGGATACGCTCTGAAACTGCTCCAGAAGGCCCGCATCCACGAGGTCCGCGGCTACGGCGTCTTCCCCGTCGGCGCGCAATTCCTGCGCACCGACAACCCCGAGGTCGTGGCCCGCCACCAGGCCAAGGTCTACAGCCAGGCACCCGTCGGCGCGCCCCCGATGTCCGTGCCGCACTTGGACAAGCGCCTCGTCGAGGGCGAATCCTCGCTGCTGTTCGGCCCCTACGCCACCTTCAGCACGCGGCTGCTCAAACACGGCAGGCTCACCGATCTGTTCACCACGCTCCGGCTCACCAATATCGTGGCGCTGCTGGCCGCCGGACTCACGAACCTCCCCCTGGTGGCCTACCTGATCGGCCAGCTCCTCTCCTCCCGCCGCCGCAAATTCGCGCAGCTGCAACACTTCTTCCCCGAGGCCGACCCCGCCGATTGGTACCTGGTCCAAGCGGGCCAGCGCGCTCAACTGGTCAAACCCGACCTGAACCGTCTCGGCGTCCTCACCATGGGCACCGAACTCGTCACCGGCGCCGAGGGCACCATCGCGGGACTCCTGGGTGCGTCGCCGGGAGCCTCGACCGCCCCGGCGATCATGACCGATCTCCTGAACCGCTGCTTCCCCCAACACCGTTCGACCTGGGAGGCCACCTTGCGGCAGCTCATGCCCGATGTCCCGGTCTCGATCGGAAAATAGCCGTGCTAGCCGGTCGGCTCGAACTCCCACAGCACCGGGCCGCCACCGCTGCCGCCCGCCGGGACCGGAAAGTAGGTGTGATGGGTTGCCGGATCGACCGCGACCACGTGCGCGCCGTCGGCCAGGCGTTCGGATCCGGCGGCCGCGGTGTGGCCGTCCTTGCGGTCGAAGGTGCTGACCCAGCCGCTCTCGGCGGCGACGTAGACGCGGTGTGTGCCAGCGTCGTAGGCGAGGACGTCGGGCGTTTTGCCGACGCTGCTGCGGTCGGTGATCGAGCGGCTCGCGAGGTCCACGGTGAGCAGGACCGCGTTGTCCTCGCAGCCGACGAACATCACCGACGCGGCCGGGTCTAGGACCTGGCCGTGCGGACCGGCGCAACCGGGTGTCTGCATGCGCGATTCGACCGTCAGCGAATCGGGTGCGATGACGGCGAGTTCATCCTTGCCCTGGACCGCCACGATCATCCGGTCGGCGGCGGGCTCGTAGACGACATTGCCGACTTCGCCGCCCAAAGACACGGTGCCCCTGAGAGTTCCGGATACGGCGTCGACGACGGTCTCGGTTCCCGCCCGCTCGTTGGTCGTCCACACCGCTTTTCGCAGCGGGTCGTAGGCCAGGCCGTCGGGGTAGTTGCCGGTCGCGGTGCTGAATTGCACCGCGCCGGTGTCCTCGTCCAGAGCCACGACCTGATCACGGCCGGTCACCGTGGCGTACACGCGATGCTGCTCGGGGACCACCAATACCCCGTGCACATCGGGCGTATCGGTGATGGTTCGCACCACCGTGTGCGCCCGGACATCGACCTCGACGATCTCATCGGCACCCATGTGCGCGAGGAACAGCAGACCTCGTGCGGAATCCAGGCTCGCGTAATCGAATCGGGACGAGCCGCCGGTGAGCGCGACCTCGGCGACCCGGTGCAGCGGCAGCGCCCCGCCGGTCGTGGTCGGTGCGGCGGAGCATCCGGCCGCCAGCGCGATTCCGGCCAGCACCGCCACGACCCGTCCCGACCACATTCGGCTCACCTCACGGGAATTCAGCAGACGTCGCGGAACAGCGCGGCGGCCGCGTCGGCGGCGGGCTCGATCAGCCGGGGATCGTCGTAGCAGTCGATCTGACCGACCGAATCCAGCCACAACTCCGATTTCGGGGATGTCACCGCAGCATAGAACTTCCGGGCCCACGGCGGCACCAGAGCGTTCTCCGAATGCACCAGCAGGAACGGGACGGCGAGCCGGGTCGCCGCCTCCTGGGCGTCGAAACCAGCCGTGTGCTCGAAGGATTCGACCGCGAAGGCATTGGTGTAGTTGGGGACCGCGCCGCGCGGGGTGCCGTAGTACTCGTAGGCCTCGAGCAGCGGCATCGCCACGTCGCCGAGGTCGGCCGACACCGCGGGGATGTGTTCCGCCTCGCCGGTGGCCAGCCGGCGTTCCCGGGCCAGACGGCCGCGCTCCACCACCGCCGGATCCGCCGGATTGGCCGCCGCGTCCGGGTAGACGCCCGCCACCCCGGTGAAGGCGCGGATCCGCGGATCGTCGGCGACGGCCCGCGCCATGTAGCCACCACCCGCGCACACGCCCACCGCCACAACGGTCTTCCCGGTGAATCGCTCGTCGGCCAGCAGTGCGGTCACCGCCGCACTGATATCCGCGGCCTTGCCCAGCGGATCCTCCAATTGCCGCGGCGCGCCTTCGCTCTCGCCGAAGGTGCGATGGTCGAAGGCCAGCGCCGCGAACCCGCGCCGCGCCAGCGCCTCGGCATACACGCCCGCCGCCTGCTCCTTGACCGAGGTCAGCGGCCCGGTCGTGACGACGACGCCGGTCGGCTCCCCCTCCGGCAGATACAGGTTTCCTACCAGCCGATCCCCCTCGCGGGTGAAGGTGAACGGCACCGCATTGATTGTCATCTGGTTCTCTCGTCCTCGAAGTCGTCGGATTACGGTAGAGCAGACGGTAGGCGCGAACCCCCGCCACCACTAGAAGGCACTTCCGGGTGCCCTTCCCAACGGAGGCGACATGACCCTGGTGATCCCCGACGTCCTCGAGGAATCCTGCACCACCCGCCAGGCCCTCGAACGCCTGTCCGCCAAATGGCGAATCCTCCTGGTCTACTCCCTTCTCGACGGCCCCCACCGCCCCGCCCGCCTGCGCGAACGCCTGCCCGGCATCACCCAGAAGATGCTCACCGAAACCCTGCGCGGCATGGAGTCCGACGGCCTGGTCGAACGCCACATCTACAAGGAGACCGCACCACAGCACATCGAGTACTCCCTCACCGAACTCGGCAAATCCCTGCAAGCCCCGCTGGCCGCCATCTGCGCCTGGGCCACCGAACACCCTTGAGCCACGGTCCGATGCACGGAATCGACGATCATCCCGGAGGAACGATGGCGGTTCGCCTGGCCGAGCTGGTGGCGGGATTGTCGCTGGTCAGCGACCTCGGCAAGGGATTGTCGGACGGGCAGGCGCTACGCGTGTGCACGGTATCGGCGCGGGTCGCGGAGCTACTGGAACTGCCCGCCGCCGACCGGGAGACGCTGTACTGGGTGGCGCTTCTACGGTTCGTCGGCTGCACCGCCACTGCCTCGGAGATGGCGGCCGCGCTCGGCGACGAGCTCGCGGTGAGCGCCGCTTTCGCCGACGCCGATGTGCGGGATCTGCGGGACGTGCTGCGGCGGGCGGTCGCTGTCACCGGGCCGCGCCCGGACCGGGTGCTCGGGTTCCTGGCCAAGGCGCCCACGGTGATCGAGGCGCACGAGACGGCCAGTTGTGAGGTGGCCCGATCGGTCGCGATCCAGCTGGGATTGCCCGGCTCGGTGATCGAGGCGCTCGGGGACGTGTTCGAGCGGTACGACGGCAAGGGCAATCCGGGGCGCGGCAAGGGCTCGGAATTGCCGCTGGCGGTGCGGGTCTGGCAGGTCGCGCACACCGCCGATCTGCTGGTCGAGCACTTCGGGCCGGAGATCGCGGCCGCGCGGCTGCGGGACCGGGCAGGCACGGCCCTCGACCCGGACATCGCGGTGGCCGTCGCGGCCCACTGCGCGACGCTGTTCGATCCGCCGCCGACCGGATCGCTCGCCGATGTGCTTGCCGCGGAACCGGTTCCGCGGCAGTTCGTCGAGCCCGACCGGCTCGATGCCGTGCTCGGGGTATTCGGGCTGCTCGCCGACCTCAAATCCGCGCACTTCTACGGGCACAGTCCACGCGTCGCCGAGTTGGCGGCACGCGCCGCGACGGTCGCCGGGCTGCCGGAGGCCGAGGTGAATCGAGTGCGGCGCGCCGGTCTGGTTCACGACATCGGGAAGGTCGCGGTGTCGTCGCGGATCTGGGACTGCGGCGGGGCGCTGTCGGATATGCAGCGCGAGCAGGTCGAGCTGCACCCCTACTACACGCAGCGCGTGCTGGCGCGGGTCCCGGCGCTGGCCGATCTCATGGACCTCGCGTGCTCGCATCACGAGAAGTCCGATGGCAGCGGGTATCACCGCAGAATCAGCGGTCCCGCCCTGTCCCCCGCCGCCGCGCTGCTCGCCGCCGCCGACTGCTATGTCACCGCCGGTGAACCGCGGCCACACCGGGCGACGCGCGATCCGGCCGACTGTGCCGCACTGCTACGCGGGCTGGCAGCCGAAGGCCGGTTACCCGAACCTGCCGTGCGGGCGGTGCTCACCGCCGCCGGGCACTCGACGCAACGCTCGGCCCGGTCGCCGGGCGCGCTCACCGCTCGGGAAACGGCTGTCCTGCAACTGATCGCGCACGGGTTGACCAATCAGGCGGCGGCACGGCGGCTGGGTATCTCCGCCAAGACCGTCGGCACCCACCTCGAGCACATCTACACCAAGCTCGGCGTCTCCACCCGCGCCTCGGCCGTCGTGCACGCCACGCGACTGGGCTGGCTCGACCCGCTGTCGAGTTGAACCGGTATCGGGAATTCGCCCGATACCGCGGGCGCGCCGGGACGACGACGCTCGAAGCATGACCACCTCGACCTCCGCTTCGCCGACCGCCCTCGAGATCGCCGCCGCCGTCCGTGGCGGCAGCATCGCGGCCGTCGACGTCGTACGCGCGCACCTCGATCGGATCGAGCGGCTCGACGCGGAACTCAATGCCTTCCAATCGATCCGGCGCGCCGGCGCCCTCGCCGAGGCCGTCGCGCTCGACGCCCGCACCGACCTCGCCACCCTGCCGCTGGCGGGCGTGCCCATCGCGATCAAGGACAATATAGCGGTGGCCGACTGCCCGCTGCGGCACGGCTCGACCGCCACATCCGACCGGCCGCAGGATCACGACGACCCGATCGTGTCCCGGCTGCGCGCCGCGGGCGGGATCATCGTCGGCACCACGCGGATGCCGGAGCTGGCGGCCTGGGCGTTCACCGCGTCCCGGGCCTTCGGGCCGACCCGCAATCCGCTGAATCCCGCGCTCGATCCCGGTGGTTCGACCGGAGGCGGCGCGGCGGCGGTCGCGGCCGGGATGGCCGCAATCGCCATCGGCACCGACGGCGGCGGATCGATCCGGGTACCCGCCGCCTCCTGTGGCTTGGTCGGATTCAAGCCGACCGCCGGTCTGTGCCCGCTCCCCGGCGGACGGAACGAGCACTGGTTCGGGCTGACAGTCACGGGCCCGATCGCCCGCACCACCGCCGATGCCGCCGTGGCCGTCGCCGTCCTGGCCGCCGACCCCGATCTCGCCGAGCCCGTCCCGGATCAGCCGCTGCGCATGGCGGTTTCGACCCGCACCCCGTCGCCGCTGGGCCGCGCCGACCATCGGCAACGCCGGGCGATCGACCTCGCCGCCACCGCCCTGCGCGCCGCGGGCCACACCGTCGGCCGGGCCGACCGGTCGTATCCGGTTTCGCTGCTCCAGGATTGGGGCGCGCGCTGGCTGGCCGGGGTCGCCGAGGAGGCCGAACAGCTGGGCCTGGATCCCGCCGCTCTCGAACCCCGCACTCGCGCCATGCTGCGCCGCGGCAACCGGACCCGCCGCTCCGGCGGCCCGCGCCCCTCGACCTGGCCCGCCCGTGCCCGAGAGTGGTTCGCCGACACCGACATTCTGCTCACCCCGGTCATCGCCCGCGGCCCTCTCGCGGCGGGCGCGCTCCAGCACCGGGGCTATCTCGGCACCTACCTCGCCTCCGCGCGCACCGTGCCGTTCACCCAGGCCTGGAACCTCGCCGGTTTCCCCGCCATCTGCGTCCCAGTCGGCACCGCCGACGGCCGCGCCCTCGCCGTCCAACTCGTCGGACTCCCCGGCACCGACCGCCAACTCCTCACCACCGCAACACAACTGGAGACCCACATGAAAAACGCGGCGTGAGAACGCGACCGGCCCGGCTCACGGTGCCGGGCGGTCACACGGCGCGGACGTCCCGGCGGTCGAACACCGGCAATGCCGCCGCCACGAACGCGACGGCGAGCACGATGAGCCAGAGGTGGCCCAACCGCAGGCCGCCGCCCATCGGGCCGTCGGCCAGGGCCTGCTGGAACGGCGACCAAGGGCCCCAGGGCCGGACGGACTCGACGATCTTCGAGGCGGCGTAGAGCACGTACGCGCCCACCGCGGCGACACTGGCGATCGCCAAGGCCACGAGTCTGCGTCCGGTGGCCGAACCCACCGCCAGCGCCAGGGCTCCGAACGGCGCGGCCAGCACGATCATCGCCACCGAGCCGGTCGCCGCGGCAGCGAGGCCGACGTGCATGCCGAACACCGCCGAACAGGCGATCACGGCCACGAACAGGACCGTTCCGAGCGCCGTCAGGCCGGTGAGCAGGACCGCGCTCTGCTCCAGGAGCAAGCGCACCGGTGTCACGCGAGTGATCAGCAGGACCTCGAGGGTGCCGCTCTCCTCCTCACCGGCGATGGCGCGGGCGCCGCGCGAGATCGCGAACACCAGGAACAGGATCGGCAGCATCATGCTGTACAGCTCGGTGTTGAGAAATCCGGTGCCGCTCGTGAATTCGTCGATCGCGAAGAGCTTGCGCAAGGACTCCGGATAGCTGTCGAGCAGCTGTTTCAAACCGGAGATGCGCGAAATCGACGGCCACAGCGCCGATTCCAGCAGCACGAGCGCAACCAGGCCGATACTCCAGCCGATGAGCCCGCGGCGTTGATCGCGCAGGCACCTCAGGTACACGGTGGAGAACATCAGCGATCCTGTCCGTAGTAGGTGAGGAAGACGTCCTCGAGATCGGGTTCGTCACTGACGATGTCGGCCACCCCGTAGGGTGCGACGAACTTCAGCAGCTCGGCCGTCGACCCGTCCACCTCCACGTGCAGCACGTGATCGTCGCGCTCGGCCGACCGGACGCCGCCGACCGCGCGCAACAGCCCCACGTCCGGTGGTGTCGCGGCGAAGGTGAGGTCGAGCCGCCGCATCGACCGTGCCGTCAGCTCGGCCACCGATCGCACCTCGACCAACCGACCGCGGCGCAGGATCGCGACCGTGTCGGCGACCGCCTGCACCTCCGACAGCACGTGCGAGGACAGAAAGACCGTGCGCCCCGCGTCGCGCGTTTCCCGCAGCATGGCCAGGAATTCCCGCTGGACCAGCGGATCCAGACCCTGGGTCGGTTCGTCGAGGACCAGCAGGTCCGGCTCGGTCATGAAGGCCTGCACGATGCCGACCTTCTGCCGATTGCCGTGCGACATGGCGCCGATCCGCACGCCGACGTCGAGGTCCATGCGCTCGACGAGCCGACGCAGCACCGCGGGTTCGACACCGCCGCGCAATGCGGCGAGATAGCTCAGATACTGTTCGCCCGTCAGGTCCGGGTAGGCCACGAACTGTCCTGGGAGATAACCGATGTGGCGCTGTGCCGCCGATCGCTCGCGCACGATGTCGATCCCGGCCACGCTCACCGAGCCGCGGCTCGGGCGCATGAGGCCCACCAGGATGCGAATGGTCGTGGTCTTGCCCGCGCCGTTGGGGCCCAGATACCCGAAGACCACCCCCGGCGGCACCTCCAGGTTGACATCGGCCAGGGCCGGCGAGCGACCGTAGAGCTTGGTCAGGTCTCGCATGGCGATCATCGGCTGCATGGTGCCAGCCTGCGCGGCCGCGACCGGAACCGGCAGAGACCTGCGGGCCGATTCGAGCGGACGAAGGTCATCTCACGCGGCCCGCGACCGTGGCCTCAGCGCGGCGTTTCCCGGGAACCGACCACGAGCACCGGGCAGGCGGCCGCGTGCAGCAGCGCGGTGCTGACCGACCCGAGGGCCAGCCGCCCCAGGCCACCGCGCCCGTGCGTGCCGACCACGAGAAGCTGTGCGGCGTCGGCGTATTCGAGCAGCGCGCGGACCGGGGTGTCTCCAGAGACACGCCGTTCGACGGTCACGTCCGGGAACTCGTCACCGCAATCGGCAAGCCACTCCGACAACTGCAGATCCGCGCGCTCGCGGATCGCGTCCCAGCCGAGCACCTCGAGATCGAACCCGCTGCTGTCGCTCCAGGCGTGCACGGCGATCAGCGGCACCTTGCGCCGCGACGCCTCCTCGAACGCCATGCGCACGGCGGGCAGGCTGTTCGCGGTGCCGTCCACCCCGACCACCACCGGTCCGTCGGCACCGCGCTCGACATCCGGCTCGCCGTGCACGACGGCCACCGGGCATTCGGCGCGTCGCGCCAATCCGCTGCTCACCGAGCCGAGTACGGCCCGGCGTATCGCGCCGCGGCCGCGATCGCCCACCACCATCATCCGCGCCGTCGCGGAGCGCGCGACGAGCGCCGACAAGACCGGCTCGTCGACCGCCGCACCGGTGACCGAGACGGTCTCCCCCGGCACGGTGTGACGGGCGATGCGGGTGGCCTCGGCGGGCACGCTCGCGGCCTCCGCGTGCACGGCCGCACGCTCGGCCACGCCGAGGGCCGTCCACGGCTCACGGCTCGGCTCGACGCCGTATGCGATGACGATTTCCAGCGGCAGGCGGCGCAATTCGGCCTCGACCGCCGCCCAGGCGACCGCCCGGTAGGAGGTCGGGGAGCCGTCCACCGCGACCACGATGGGTCGCGGACTCGAATTCGGTTGAGGAGCGACGGTTTCAGGCATGGTTCCTCCAGCTCGCGGGTGTTGTATCGACGATCGCCCCGCCGCGGCTCAGGTCCCAGAGGCCAATGTCACTCCGATACCGCCATGCGACCGCAGATTATCGCCGCACACCCGAAAACCGCACCGCGGCCTGAACTCGCCGCGCCTCTGCTTTTTGCCGGTTCACCTCGTCGAAGTTCGTCGCCCACCGATCGAATCTCCCCCTGGTGGCGAGCCATCGCTGCTGCGAGCGTCCGTCGATCTCGTTGACGAGCAGAGGTAGGCCCTTGGCGTCGGTCAGCGTATCGACCATCTCGGCCCACACGGGCTTTGCGGTTCCGCAATCAGTCCTGACGTCGTGGAATGCCATCGCGGAGGAGGTCCTCGACGGTGGCGAAGTTGTGAGCGGTCAGCCAGAGGCGCAGCAGGTGGCGTCGTCGTGCCGGGTCTTCGTGGTCCGTGTAGGCCTCGCGACTGTGCAGGATTTTGGCGTTGTTGAGGATCTGGACGTCACCGGGGGCGAATTCCATGGGCAGGTAGAAGCGGGGATCGTTGGCGGTGTCCTCGAGCATTCGCATGGCTTCGAGTTGCTCGGCGGTCAGCGGTGGGACGCCGGGGTGGCGTTGGGCATCGCGGATGTACCAGCCGATGTAGAAGATCCGGGGTGTGCCGTCGATGTCGTGGATCGCGGGCAGGGTGAAATACGGTGTCTCGCCGGGTGATTGCTCGTCATTGCGGTCCCAATGGAACGGCTGGCGCAGGACCTCGATGAGGTCGGGGCGTGCGGCGAGGATGTGGTTGTAGACGGCCAGAGAGCTGGCTATGCGGCTTTCGCCGCCGGTGCGCGCGGCCTGTAGGCAGAGCAGTCCGACCAGGTCGGAGCCGTCGGTGTGGAAGTCTTGGCGCTGGTTGGTGGTGTAGAGCCGCACCGCGGGCCCGGTGCGGGGAAGGCGTTCGTCGCGGACGTGCCCGAGCAGGTCACCGGCGGCGTTCTGGCTGACGGGGGTGCCCAGATGCAGACCGAGGCCGACGTAGGCGAGTTCGGTCTCTTCGGGCGTGAGCAAGTCGTGCGGGAATCGGCGGATCAACACGAATGCCCGGCCGAGCGAAAGGGTTTCGGCCCACTGGCGCAGTGATTCGACCAATCCGGGAAGCGGGAAATCCTCGCGCGCCAGGGTTGCGGCGGTCAGGCCCGCCGTGGTGGCCGTACGGGCCGCGGCGGCGATCTCCTGGCGCTGGGCATCAGTGAGCACCGTTGCCCATTCGGCGGATTCAGCGAGGTCGCCGCCGCGCCACACCGCCGGCGACTGGACAGGTTGGAAACGTGCGGAGGCCGTCATCATGTACTCCTGGTCGAGATGGCGTCGGTGGGGATCTCGCTGGGGCAGCACGGCGGCGGCAGTACCCCCATAACCGCGTCGGCGGCGTGCGGCAGACCGGTGCAGCAGGAAGGGTCGACGGTGACGACCGTGCTGGTGCGGTCCTTGTGGAGGTTGACGAAGCCGACTTCGCGCCACCATCGTTGATATGAGCGCATTCCAGTGCTCGGATCGAGGTGACACGATGTCACATCCGCGCGTCGATCGCGACGCACTGGCGGCTGATTTGGAACGGGCGCGAACCGACTTTCACCAATTGCTGAATACAACCGGTAGCGACGAGTGGAAGGCACTTTCGAACGGGACGCGCTGGACCAACGAAGAGCTGTTGTTCCACATGGTGTTCGGCTACATGATCGTTCAGAAGCTGCTGATCCTCCGGCGGGTACTCGCCCGACTGCCCGCCGGAGTAGGCCGCGCCAATGCGCGGTTCCTCAACACGGCGACCGTGCCGTTCGATTGGGTCAATTTCCACGGCTCCCGCGTGGCGGCGCGCGTCTACAACCGGCGCAGGATGGGCGCGAAGATGGATCGGGTCATCGCATCGTTACAGCGGTCCCTGCGCAGCGAGAGCGAAGCGAACTTCGCTCTCGCCATGCCTTATCCGAATCGCTGGGACCCCTACTTCCAGGACTCCATGACCCTGGCCGACATGTACCGATACCCGGGACGGCACTACGACCACCACCGGCTGCAATTGACCACCACCGGTGCGCGAGAGCGGTGACCGGACCGTTTGCGAAGGGGTTGACCCGGTAGCCGGGTACAGGGTTGAGAACGCGCTCGGCATCATCGACCTGCCCGACGCCCACCGGACAGCGCCGCCAGCGCGGCGACGCCCACCCGGGCGGCGGCTTGGGCGGGTACCACGGCATAGCGGGTGGCGAATTCCGATGCGACTCTCCGGATTTCGACGGTCTCACGGTGCGCCCGCTGCCGCAGCAGCGGCGATTCGGTACCGGCCGCGGCGATGGAATTGTTGACGACCCACGCCCACGGAGTGATGCCGGCCCGCACCAGGTCGGCTTGTAGCTCGGCGGCCTCGAGGACGGGGGTGGTCTCCGCGAGCGTGACCAGCACGACCTTGGTCTCGTCGGAGCGCGGCACGTCCTCGAGCATCGAGCTTCCCGCCCTTGGTGGCGAGAACGCGCTCAGGGTAGGCCGCAGTGGCCTCGGCCGGGTCGATGCGGGAGACCTCGAGGTTGCCCAGCGTCTCGGAGATCGTGGCATCCACGGGTCGGATACCGGCCCGTCAGCACCGTGACCCCGTCCACCAGCGCCTGATCGACCTCGGTCCGCAGATGCCGGATTTGCAGCACAGGGCGGGTTCGAAAATTTCGACGGTGCTCACGAGCGATCCCTTTTCTCAGTTGCGGGCGGGCAGTAGTTCGGCGATCAGATCCTCGATACGGGTGCGGATTTCGTCGCGGATGGGTCGCACGGCTTCGATGCCCTTGCCCGCGGGATCCTCCAGCTTCCAGTCCCGGTAGTCCACGCCCGGGAAGTACGGGCACGCGTCTCCGCAGCCCATGGTGATGACGACCGTGGAGGCTTCCACGGCGTCGGGAGTGAGGATCTTCGGCGACTGGTCGGTGATGTCGATGCCGAGCTCGGCCATGGCCTCGACGGCGGCCGGGTTGAGGCTCTCACCCGGCGCACTGCCGGCGGAACGGACCTCGATATCCTCACCGGCCAGATGCGCGAGGAATCCCTGAGCCATCTGAGATCGTCCGGCGTTGTGCACGCAGACGAAGAGCACGCTGGGCTTGGAAGCCATTGGTAGAGAGTCCCTTTCAGGAGGATGCGGGAAGATGTTCGGCCGTCTCGTGCGGCACGGTCACGTTGTCGGCGGCCGCGGCGCTCCCCGGGTACAGCCAGGTGACGACCGCCAATCCCAGTGCCGCTCCGAGAACCTGCGCGGCGATGAAGCCGGGCACCGAGCCTGGCGCGATACCGGCGAAGGTATCGGAGAAGATCCGGCCGATGGTCACCGCGGGGTTCGCGAACGAGGTCGAACTCGTGAACCAGTACGCGGCGCCGATGTATGCGCCGACCGTCACCGCCGACAGGGCGGCGCGACCACTGCGCGCCAGCGCGAAGATCACGGCGATGAGCCCTGCGGTCGCCACCACCTCGCCCAGCAGATGCCCACCGGTGCCGCGACCGTGCGTCGAGATCTGGATGGCGCGCAGGTCGAACATCGCGTTGGCCAGCACCGAGCCCACCACACCACCGGCGATCTGCGCCGGGATGTAGGCGGCGAGGTCGGTCACGCTGAGCCCGGTGCCCCGGCGGCGACCGAGCAGCCAGTCCGCTGCCGACACCACCGGATTGAAATGAGCACCCGAGACCGGGCCGAACAGCAGGATCAGCACTGCCAGCCCGAGTACCGTCGCCGTCGAGTTCTCCAACAGCTGCAATCCGATATTCCCCGGCGACAACTGCTCAGCGGCGATGCCGGAGCCGACGACCACGGCGACCAGCAGCGCGGTACCGAGGAACTCGGCCACCACTTTGCGCGGAAGACCGTTCATCGCACGACCGCCCGAGACTCGGGTGCGTCGAGCAGGTGCGAAAGCTGCTGCAAAGCAGCCGGTTCGACGCGGTAGTACACCCATGATCCACGGCGCTCACTGCTCAGTAGACCCGCTTCGCGCAGCACCTTCAGATGGTGCGAGATGGTGGGCTGGCTGACGTCGAAGCCGCTGGACAGGTCACACACGCACGCTTCCTGCCCGGCGTGGCTGGCGACCATGCTGAGCAACCGCAAGCGGACCGGGTCCGAGAGTGCTTTGAACATGACCGACATCCGAGCCGCGGCTTCGGCCGTCAACGGCTCACGCACCATGGACGTGACCTCGCACCCCGGTTCGGAGACCGCGGCGATCGGCAGATCTGACTTAGACACTCATCGATATTGACAGTCATTGAATCCGCAGACAAGCGAACAACCGGTGAACCCAGGCACGCTGTCGGCTAGGAGATGATTCGGATGGCGTAGGGCATGATGCCGTCTTCGCGGACGGAGGCTACTCGGACTACCTCGCCGGATTGGGGGGCCTCGACCATTTTGTTGTTGCCGAGGTAGAGGGCTACGTGTTGGGAGCCGCCGGGGCCCCAGAAGAGCATGTCGCCGCGGGCTCGGTCGGAGATGGGGACTCGGGTGCCCATGGTGTATTGGTAGCCGGAGTAGTGCGGGAGGGAGACGCCTACGCCGGCGAAGGCGTAGATCATGAGGCCCGAGCAGTCGAAGCCGGTTTTGTTGTAGTCGCCGTAGCGGTCGGCGGTGCCGCCGTCGCGGATGCCGAGGGTGGGGCCGTCCTCGTCGCCGCCGCCCCAGGCGTATTCGACGCCGATCTGGGACATGGCACGGTCGATGACGGTTTCGACGAGTTGGGGCCCGGATCCGTTGGGGCGGCTGGGCTGCATGGAGCGGCGCGGGGGCGGGGCGGTGTCCTGGACGACGTGGGGGCGATGGCCCTGGCCGACCTGGTTGGCGCGGTCGGCGGAGGCGCGGTCGGCGGCCACGCGGGCGGCGGCGGCCACGGCGGCGGCGCGGGCAGCGGCCTCCTCGGCCTTGCGCTGCTGGTCCCAGGCCACGAAGGCATCGCGCTGGCCCTGCAGACCCGCCACGTTGGCGCGGGCCGCATCGAGGCGCTGCTGCGCCGAATCACGCTGGGAGACAAGACCGTTGCGGCGGACGTTCTGCTGGTCGAGTTCGGCCTGGGCGGCGGTGACGGCGTTCTGGGCCTGGGTTTTCTTGGCGGCGGCGTCGGCCGCGGCGGCGTCGGCGGCCTGCTGGGCCAGTTTGGCGGCGGAGGTCTTGTTGGCCTGATCGACCTGGGCGCGGCGCAGGCCCGCGACGACCACCTGCTGGTTCTTGGAGGCGATGGTCAGCACCTGGGCGCGGTTGAGGGCGTCCTCTGGGCTGGGGGCGGCCAGGTAACTGACCAGCGAGGTGGAGCCGGGTCGCATGTAGACCTGCGCGACGTACTTGTCGAAATCCCGGTGCGCGGTATCGACTTTCGTACCGGCGTCGGTCAGGTCCTGCTGGCACACGGTCACCGCGTGGGCCGCGGCGTCAGCGGCGTCGCGGGCGATCTGGAGGTCCACGAGGGCCTTGTTGACAGCCTCGCGGCGGGCGGCGACCGCGTCGTCGAGCTGCTGTAACTGCTGCTCGGCGACGGCCACCTGGTTGATGAGCGCGCCGACCTCGCCCACGCTCGCGTCCACCTGGGCGCCCGCGGCATTGAGGTCGTTGTCGCTGGGGTTCGGGGGCGGCGGTGGGACGGCATGCCCGCTGGCCATACCCAATGCCAGCACGATCAGCGCTACGAGCAACTCCGTAGCGACCCGCACCGAACGCCCCCGCACCTTCGCCGGTTGTCGCATCGCACCTCCCTGGAGTCCCATCCAGCACAACATCCCCAACCGTGCCATCGCGAAACCGTACGGCAAGTCGCGGAGCCTACCGCTCAGGCACGCCACAATCACACGCGTGTAATTCGTTAGTAGCCAAGAAGTTGCAGGTAAATCCCATAATCACCACGAGTCACAACACACGACTTGCGGTACGTTTCGGGCGTGTCGCGGCGAGCCGGGCCAGACAGGCAAAGCGGTCACGCGCGCGAGACTCGGTCCGGACTACGACACCCGGACAACAGAAAGGGGTCCGGGCGGAACCCGAACCCCTGAGGGAGACAGCGCCTCTCGGCGCGATCCGCTACGCCACCGGCGTCCGCGACGAGCGCTCACCCGGAACCGCGCGCCGCGTCTTCACCACGTACAACCCGCCGATCACCGCGATCAGCACCCCCAGCAGCACCAGCGTGATCACCGTCCACGACACCGTCTCGGGCTGCTCGAGCCGATCCACGAACACCCGCGCCGCTTCGACGGTGTGGTCGGGCCCGCGGTATTTGGCCTTGTCCTCGGCCCATTCCAGGTGCCCACGGGTGAACTGCTCGCTGTAGGTGCCGACCCAGTCGTCGCTGAACACCACCACGGTCCCGTGCTCGATCTTGCCGACCTCGTTGGCCAGATCGCGCAGGTTCGCCTCGATTCCCGGATTGCCCTGCACCACAACGATGTCGAGCGCGATGCCGTGCTCGCGCGCGTCGGCGGCGATGGCGGCCAGGGCCTCCTGGTCGCGTCCGGCGGGGGCGGCGACATGATCATCGGCCAGATCGGCGATGATGGAGTTCAGGTTCGTATTCGGCGGTAGTTCCGCCTTCACAGGCGTGAAAACCGAGGCGCGCGAGACGGTCACGAACGCAGAGTACGGGACAACTTGTCACATCACCTCACTGCGCCACACTTATCCCCCCGATGCGCTCACAGGACAAGCGTACTGTTAAAGTCGGAAAACGGACGGGGCCGAGCGCCCCGACGAGTCACCGGCACAGCCCCGCCGGTGGCCCTCCCATTCACAGACGAGTGGAGCTGAACGTGACGAGTATCGATACCTTCGGCGCCAAGGGCACCCTCGAGGTCGGAAGCAACTCGTATGAGATCTTCCGTCTCGCGGCCGTGCCCGGCACCGAGAAGCTGCCCTACGCCCTGAAGGTCCTCGCGGAGAACCTGCTTCGCACCGAGGACGGCGCGAACATCACCGCCGACCAGATCCGCGCCCTCGCGGCCTGGGATCCGTCGGCCGAGCCCGACACCGAGATCCAGTTCACCCCGGCCCGCGTGATCATGCAGGACTTCACCGGCGTGCCCTGCATCGTCGACCTGGCCACCATGCGTGAGGCCGTCACCACCCTCGGCGGCGACCCGAACAAGGTCAACCCGCTCTCCCCCGCCGACATGGTCATCGACCACTCGGTCATCCTCGACGTGTTCGGCACCGCCGACGCCCTCGAGCGCAACGTAGACCTCGAGTACGAGCGCAACGGCGAGCGCTACCAGTTCCTGCGCTGGGGCCAGGGCGCCTTCGACGACTTCAAGGTCGTCCCGCCGGGCGTCGGCATCGTGCACCAGGTCAACATCGAGTACCTGGCCCCCACCGTCATGGTCCGCAACGGCCAGGCCTACCCAGACACCTGCGTCGGCACCGACTCGCACACCACCATGGTCAACGGCCTGGGCGTGCTGGGCTGGGGCGTCGGCGGCATCGAGGCCGAGGCCGCCATGCTGGGCCAGCCGGTCTCCATGCTGATCCCGCGCGTCGTCGGCTTCAAGCTGACCGGTGAGATCAAGCCCGGCGTGACCGCCACCGACGTCGTGCTCACCGTCACCGACATGCTGCGCAAGCACGGTGTGGTCGGCAAGTTCGTCGAGTTCTACGGCAAGGGCGTCGCCGAAGTGCCCCTCGCCAACCGCGCCACCCTGGGCAACATGAGCCCCGAGTTCGGCTCCACCGCCGCGATCTTCCCGATCGACGAGGAGACCATCAACTACCTGCGCCTGACCGGCCGCAGCGACGAGCAGCTCGCGCTCGTCGAGGCGTACGCCAAGGAGCAGGGCCTGTGGCACGACGCCGACAACGAGCCGGCCTACTCGGAGTACCTGGAGCTGGACCTGGGCACCGTGGTGCCGTCCATCGCCGGCCCGAAGCGCCCGCAGGACCGGATCCTGCTGTCGGACAGCAAGAACGCGTTCCGCAAGGACATCCGCACCTACACCAACGACCCGGTCCCGCACACCGCGCTGGACGAGGCGATCGAGGAGTCCTTCCCGGCCAGCGACCCGGTCGCGTCCGGCACCGCCTCCGACGAGACCCCGGTTCCCAACGCCGCCAACGGCAATGCGGGCCGTCCCTCGAAGCCGATCAAGGTCTCCGACCCGGAGCGTGGCGACTTCGTGCTGGATCACGGCGCGGTCGTGGTCGCGGGCATCACCTCCTGCACCAACACCTCCAACCCGTCGGTGATGATCGGCGCGGCCCTGCTGGCCCGCAATGCCGTCGAGAAGGGCCTCGCGTCCAAGCCGTGGGTCAAGACCAACATGGCCCCGGGCTCGCAGGTCGTCGCCGACTACTACGAGAAGGCCGGTCTCTGGCCGTACCTGGAGAAGCTGGGCTTCTACGTGGGTGGCTTCGGCTGCACCACCTGCATCGGCAACACCGGTCCGCTGCCGGAGCAGATCTCGGCCGCGATCAACGACAACGACCTCTCGGTCACCGCGGTGCTCTCGGGCAACCGCAACTTCGAAGGCCGCATCTCCCCCGACGTCAAGATGAACTACCTGGCCTCCCCGCCGCTGGTCATCGCGTACGCGCTCGCGGGCACCATGGACTTCGACTTCGAGACCGACGCCCTGGGCAAGGACTCCGACGGCAACGACGTCTTCCTGAAGGACATCTGGCCGTCCGCGCAGGAGATCGACGACACCATCAAGTCGGCGATCAGCCGGGACATGTTCACCAAGTCCTACGCCACCGTGTTCGACGGTGACCAGCGCTGGCAGGGCCTGAACACCCCCGAGGGCGACACCTTCGCGTGGGACGACAAGTCCACCTACGTCCGCAAGGCCCCCTACTTCGACGGCATGTCGATGGAGCCGGCCCCGGTCCAGGACCTCAAGGGCGCGCGCGTGCTGGCGCTGCTGGGCGACTCGGTCACCACCGACCACATCTCCCCCGCCGGTCCGATCAAGCCGGGCACCCCGGCCGCGCAGTACCTCGACGCCAATGGCGTTGCGCGCAAGGACTACAACTCGCTGGGCTCGCGTCGTGGTAACCACGAGGTCATGATCCGCGGCACCTTCGCCAACATCCGTCTCCGCAACCAGCTGCTGGACGACGTCTCGGGTGGCTACACCCGCGACTTCACCCAGGACGGTGGCCCGCAGGCGTTCATCTACGACGCCTCGCAGAACTACCAGGCCGCGGGCATCCCGCTGGTCGTGCTGGGCGGCAAGGAGTACGGCTCGGGTTCCTCGCGTGACTGGGCCGCCAAGGGCACCAGCCTGCTGGGCGTCAAGGCCGTCATCACCGAGTCGTTCGAGCGCATCCACCGCTCCAACCTGATCGGCATGGGCGTGGTGCCGCTGCAGTTCCCCGCGGGTCAGTCGGCCGCGTCGCTGGGCCTGGACGGCACGGAGACCTTCGACATCGAGGGCATCACCAAGCTGAACGAGGGTGTGACTCCGAAGACCATGAAGGTCACCGCTACCAAGGAGAACGGCGAGAAGGTCGTCTTCGACGCGGTCGTCCGCATCGACACCCCCGGTGAGGCGGACTACTACCGCAACGGCGGCATCCTGCAGTTCGTGCTGCGCAACATGATTCGCGGCTAAGACCGCGCGTCTCGGTCTTCGAAGGGCTGTTTCGAAGCCGAGTCGTGGTGGCGGGCACCGGAAGCTTGTGAAAAGCACAGGCGGCCGGTGCCTGCCACGCGGCCCGCTCGGGTCGCTTCGCTCGTCGCTCGTGCGGGCTCTCCGAATTGGTCGCAAGATCAATAAAGAGAACCCGCACAACACGTTTCGGAGGAGTCCAGTGCCCAAGGTCAGTGACGACCACCTCGCCGCCCGGCGCAGCCAGATCCTCGACGGCGCGCGCCGCTGCTTCGCGGAGTTCGGCTACGAGGGCGCGACCGTGCGTCGCCTCGAAGAAGCCACCGGCCTGTCACGGGGCGCGATCTTCCACCACTTCCGCGACAAGGACGCGTTGTTCCTGGCGCTGGCCCAGGAGGACGCCGGTCGTATGGCCGAGGTCGCCGCCAATCAGGGCCTGATCCAGGTCATGCGCGATATGCTCGCGCGCCCAGAGGATTTCGACTGGCTCGGCACCCGCCTCGAGATCGCCCGCCGACTGCGCAACGATCCGGAATTCCGCTCCAACTGGGAAAATCGCTCCGAGGAGCTCACCGCCGCGACCGTCGCCCGTCTGGAACGCCGAAAGGCCGCCGGCGCGCTGCGCGACGACGTCCCCACCGAGGTCATCCTCGGCTATCTCGATCTGGTTCTCGACGGGCTCATCGCCCGCATCGCCTCCGGCCACGCCAACGAAAACCTCGAGGCCGTCCTCGATCTGGTCGAAGCCTCGGTCCGCCGCCGGCAGTAGCCGATCGTTCGTGACCGCCCGGTAGCGGCAGATCGCCTTGCGGGCCTTGATATCCCGCTCGGGGTTACCCGGCCGGGACGGTGAGCCGGTTCAGTCCGGCCAGGGTGGCGCGGCACGCCTGCGACAGTTCCACGCCCTTCGTCCGCAGATGCCGATGGAAGAACTCGTGGTGCTCGGCGGAGTCGTGGAAGTGGTGCGGCGTGAGCACCGCGGAGAACACCGGGACATCGGTCGCCAGCTGCACCCGCATCAGGCCGTCGACCACCGCCGACGCGACGAAATCATGCCGGTAGATCCCGCCGTCGACGACGAGCGCGCAGCCCGCGACGGCCGCGTATTCGCCCGTCTCGGCGATCCGCTTGGCGTGCAGCGGAATTTCGAACGCGCCCGGCACTTCCCAGACTTCGACATTGTCGAATCCGGCTGCCGCCATATCGGCGACGAACGCTTCGACCGCCTGGTCGACCAAATCCGCGTGCCAACGGGCGGCGACGACGGCAATCTTGCGTGCAATATCGGAATGCATTCTGAGTCCCGAGGTCGAGGCGAATTAATATCAATCACGGCTATCAGAGCGATCGTCCGCGATCAAATCCATCCACGGGATTCGAGGCCGGAATCACGACTGCACGCTACCGATTTTCGGCCACCACGTTGAGCCATCGAACTGCCGAAAGGCGGCCCACTGACCGCCCTACCCCGGCTCATGAGGTGACCGCAAACGCGACGCAGAGAAATGTGATTCAAAATACCGGAAACCCGGAACACCCGGTCAGCACATTGTCAGCGATCTGTCAGCGCATCGATTAACAATCGTAGCCGCACAAATTTCGAAGGAAGCCCGGAATGTGCATCTACGATGTAGGACGACAATGAATGAAAGGTTGAACGAATGCGAGTTCTGGCTGTGACGGCCGTTTCCACGATGGCCCTGGTGGCGGGGCAGTTCGTAACCGGCGGCGGCCAGGCCTCCGCGGACACTCCGGGGTCGCTGGACCGGCTGGTCACGCTGCTGGCCGAACGCCTCGACACCGCCGACACCGTCGCCGCGGCGAAATGGGCCACCGCCGAACGCGACGGCGACCGCCCCGTCATCGACGACCCCGCCCGCGAGGCCACGATCTATGACGCGATGACCCGGCTGGGCGCCCAGCACGGACTGCCCGCCCCCTGGGTGCGGCAGATCTTCGAAGGGCAGATCGAGGCCAACAAGATCGTGCAGCGCGGCCTGGTGACGCAGTGGGAGCACGGCGTTCCCGCACCCGCGCCCAGCATGGAACTCGCCGCGGTGCGCCCGGTGATCGACCGGGTCAACGGCGAGATCATCGACGAATTGGCAAGCAAACAGGCCGAATTGGCGGACCCGTCCTGCCCCGTGCGGCTGACGCGCAGCGTACTGGCGGCGACCGGAACGCGGCACGGCGATCCGCTGCACCAGGCGGCGTTGGTGCGGGCCTCGATTCCGCTGTGTGAGTCCTGAGACACGAGCAATGGCCCGGGCCGTCCGCGCGGCGACACCACGTGCTCGGCCCGGGCCGTCAACCCGCGACGGCGCCGATCCTTTTCGCGAGGTCGGCACCGAGGGGATACGGCCGCTCCGGCGGCAGCAGCGCGCGAGCGCGGTCGGCGTGCCCGCTCCGCAGATGCGCGGACATGGCGTGAACCTTGGGCGTGAGGTCGCGGATTTCCACGGTCCAGTCGTCGACATAGCGGTCGATGATGTGTCGCGACAGACCCACCTGAATGCTGCGGTGGTCGAGTTTCGCTCCGCGCAGCGAGTACTCCGGGTCCCATTGGACGTGCACGACCGCGTGGGCGAACAGGCTGCGCCACTGTTCGTTTCCGGCATAGACGCGGCGTTCGGGGCTGGTGAGGACCGCGTCGGCGAGGGCCTCCTTTCAGCCCGCGCGGGTGATGCGCACCGCGAGAATGCGCTCCTGGCCGGATTTGCGGCCCCAGCCGCTGCGTTGCATGAGCCAGCGGAACGACGGCTTGATCCAGGTCATCCGGTTGGTCGAGAAGGGCGGGACGAAGCGCTGTGCCGCCACCGCCGCCTCGGCGATCGCGGGTGCGTACGCCTGATAGACCACGATGGTGTCGCGGTCATAATCTGCCCTGATCTCGAATTTCCCTGTCACACCGCGGGACGTTAGCCCGCGGGCGGGCCCGGCCACCAACCATTTTCGGCGTTCGCGCGCCGTCAGTCCGCCTGCTCGAGGTCTGCCAGCAGCAGGCGGGCGATGCGGTCGAGGTGGGCGCGGTCCTGCTCGGAAAGCGCGGAGAGGATGCGGGTTTCGTTCTCGAAGTGGGCGGTGACGACGATGTCGATGAGGTGCAGGCCGCGGTCGGTGAGGGCGACCTTGACGGCGCGGCGGTCGCCCGCGTCGGCCATGCGGCGGACCAGGCCCGCTTTCTCGAGGCGGTCCAGGCGGCCGGTCATGCCCGCCCGGGACATCATCAGGGTGTCGGCCAGGTGCGAGGGGTTGAGCTCGTAGGGGTCGCCCGAACGGCGCAGCGCCGCCAGGACATCGAACTCGCCGCGCTGCAAACCGTGTGCGGTGAAGACGGATTCGATCCGTTCGGTCGCCACCATCGTGAGCCTGCCGAGGCGGCCGAGAATGGCCATGGCCTCGCCGTTCAGGTCCGGCCGCTCGCGCTGCCACTGCTCCCGGATCCGGTCCACCGGATCGATCTTCGCGTCACCCATGGACAGCACTCTATTCGATGCCATATAGTTCGGTAGCGAATTATCAAGTAGCGAATAGTTTGGAGTAGTCATGAACACCACCACCCGCACCGCCGCGATCCGCCAGCCGCAGGACGCCGAGATCATCGGCGGCGACCCGGTGTCGGTGCGGCTGCTCATCGACTCCAACGAGGCGGGCGGCTCGGTCAGCACCGTCGAGGTCACCATGGCCCGCGGCGCGGACGGCGCGACCCCGCACTACCACACCCTCTCCGATGAGCTGTTCTATGTCGCCGACGGCGAACTGCAGGTCATGGCCGGGGAGAAGATCGTCACCGTCGGCGCGGGCGGGACCATCGTGGTCCCCAAGTTCATGCCGCACGCCTTCGGCGCGGCCCCGGACAGCCCGGCCCGCATCCTCATCGCCCTCATGCCCGGCGTCGAACGCCACGGCTACTTCCGGTTCCTGGAGCGCCTGGCCACCGGCCGGACCACACCCGCCGAATTCGATGCGGCACAGCAGGACTACGACAATCACTTCATCGAAGCGCCGCGGTGGTGGGCCGAGCGCAACGCCAATCGCGCCTGAGCGGGCTGCACACACCCGCAATATCAGGCGACCCGGGGGCGAAGAGCTGGCTCACCGCCGATTGCGCCTTCGCCCCCGCGCGTGCGCCGTCCCACCAGAACCGCGCACCCCACCCCGCCGATCTCACCCCGGGGGGCATCGTCTCGCCGTCCGCTGGGCACGGGCTCGAGGGTGGCATGGCAACCGGACACGCGGACAACCACGCGGCCCTGGACCCGCCGATAGCCCCGCAGTCGCGGGCCGGTGTGCCGCAGACCACTGAAAATGCGGAATGATCCCCCGCGCCGGACGGGTTGGCAGTTTCATGGCCTTCTCCGTCCCCATCACCGTTCGCGGCTACGAGCTCGATATCAACGGGCATCTGAATCAAGCGGTCTATCTGCAGTACGCCGAGCACGCGCGGTGGGAATTGCTGCGGGCGGGCGGCCTGCCGGGCGAGAAGCTGGTGGCGGCGGGCATCGGGCCGGTGGTGCTGGAGCAGACCATCAAGTACCAGCGGGAACTGCATCTCGGTGACGAGATCACCGTGACCTGCGAGTTCGAGTGGACCGGGGGCAAGATCTTCAAAATGCACCAGCAGCTGCTGAAACTGGACGGGACGGTGTCGGCGCAGATCGATGTCGTCTCCGGCATTCTCGATCTCCGGGCCCGCAAACTGATTGCGGATCCCGGTGCGGCGCTGCGTGCCATTGCCGAATCGCCGGACCTGCTGGGTCTCTGAACAACGGTCACCCAACCGCCCCCGCCTCGTTTTATCAGCGAAAATCTTTCGGCGGGAGCAGTTTCCGAAACCCCGGCGGAGTTTGCCGGGGTAGCTGAAATCTTTCGTTGCGGACCGATTCCGGTGCGGCGCGGGATATGATTCAGGTCACGCTCGGCCCCGCAGCAAATCCCGAGCAGATCGGAGTTCAGCATGACCGGTGCCCTGCACCGAACCGGATCGACAGCCCTCGCGAGCACCTCGCCACCGCTACCCGGCTATCTTGTCGCAGCCACCGAGCGAAGTATCAGCGTGCGGGTCGGCGACGGCACCTGGACCTTCCACCGCACCGATGTTCTCGACATCACCCGGTGGGACGCCGCGGCCGCGGGCAGCTGTGAGGGCCGCCCGGTGCTGGTGCGCGTGCGGTCCGGCGCCACCGCCGATTTCACGCAGCGCCGCCGCGTGGAGCTCACCGATCGCCCGCTCACCCTGGCGCCGGACCACAGTCCCGCCCGCGGTGACGACGAACTGGGCAGGCTCACCGAAATCTGGGCTCGCGGGCTGGATCTCACCACTGCTACCGGGGTCGGCGGGGCCACCATGACCTGCTGCCAGACCCGGTCGCACCACGGCAGCGACGACGGCATCGCCTGCGACAGCCTGGACTGACGGGGCGCGTATGTCCGCCCGCACCATGGGTTCGGTGCTCATCGTCACCGAGGCCGAGGACCTCCACGGCGACGCCCTCGCCGCCACACTGCGGAAATATCACGGGCACAACCCGATTCGCCTCGACATGCGCGACTTCCCGCGCGAGAACGGCACTTTCCGGCTGGGCATGGAGGGCTCCTACCGCAGCCTGTCCCACGTCTTCGGCCTCGAAGATGTCACCTCGGTGTGGTGGCGGCGCCCGCACCCCTGCGCGGTACCGGCCGGTCTGACCGAAGAGGACGACATCTACCGCCGCGCCGAATGCGACGGCTTCCTACAGGGGCTGCTGTGGTCGGTTCCAGCCCTGTGGGTCAACGACCCGGGAGCCGACCGCACCGCCGGGCGCAAGATCGTGCAGCTGGAGACCGCCTACCGGGCCGGTTTCGCGGTGCCCGAGACCCTGGTCACCAATGATCCCGACGAAGCCGTGGCGTTCATCCAATCCCGGCCCGGGCCAGTGGTTTACAAGCGCATCGGCACCGGCCGCGGAGCATTCACCGAGACCCGGCTCTTCGCCCCCGCCGATTTCGACCGGCTCTCCACGATCCGCAACTCCCCCACCATCTTCCAGGACTACATCCACGCCGAGAGCGATCTGCGCATCGTCTGGGTGGACGGCATCGAGTGGGTGGTGCGCATCGACTCGCAAGCCGGTGTGGGACGGGTGGATTCGCGGCTGGACACCTCGGTGGCCTTCACCGCCGATCGCCTGCCCGCCTCGGTGAGCAAGTCGCTCACCACCCTCATGGGCGCGCTGGGTCTGGCTTTCGGCGTGCTCGATCTGCGCGTCGGCCTCGACGGCGAGTTCTACTTCCTGGAGGTGAACCCCCAGGGGCAGTTCGCCTATCTCGAAATCAAGACCGGTCTGCCGATCTTCCAGAGCCTCGCAAACCTGCTGGTACTCGGCGACGGGACCGTGATCCCGTAGCAGGGCCGCGCGTCACCGCGAGCAGTACGAAATCGCAAGTCGTCGACCGGCTTTCGCCGGTCGAGACCCCGCAATCCACTCCCCCGGACGGGAAGCGACGCTACTTGCCGGCCTTGGCGGCCTTGCGGCGGTTCGCGCCACCCCGGCTGCGGAGTTGCACATGCGACTCCACGAGCACGTTGTGGATGAAGCCGTACGACCTGCCGGTCTCCCGGGCCAGCGACCGGATACTCGCTCCGGCCTCGTACTGCTTCTTGAGCTGGGATTGCAGGCGATCGCGGGATTTCCCGGTGACGCGCGTGCCTTTACCCAATACGGCCTTACCCTGTGCGGGCCTGTCACTCATGGCTATCCTCCGAGTCGCCGTGGGCGCCTCATTCCAGGTTAGAGACTCCGCTGCCTGTGATCAACGAAACGGTGTGATGTGAATCACCGACTTTCGCGAATCGGGTACGGCGAGGGGGATTCGGCGGCCCGATCCGACGGTCCCGAGCGGGCTGCCGGGGCCGGGTCGAGACTCCGGACCGGACACGAAAGCGCTGGCAGCGGTCACGAACCGAGTCCTCGGTTCCGATCCCGCTCCAGCGCTTCGGGTTTGACACGCGGTGCGATCAGCTCCCCTGGGGGAGGACGAATCTCACGCCAGCTGAATGAGTTCCAGGTAGTCCTGCGACCAGTGGTCCTCGGTGCCGTCGGGCAACATGATGACCCGCTCCGGGTTGAGCGCCTCGGCCGCGCCCGGGTCGTGGGTGACCAGCACGACCGCGCCCGCGTAACTGCGCAGGGCGTCGAGCACCTGTTCGCGCGAGACCGGGTCGAGGTTGTTGGTGGGCTCGTCGAGCAACAGCACGTTCGCGGCCGAGGACACCAGACCGGCCAGGGCCAGACGGGTCTTCTCACCGCCGGAGAGCGTGCCCGCGGGCTGTTCGAGCTGCGGGCCGGAGAACATGAACGCGCCGAGCAGACCGCGCAGGTCCTGCTCGCCCGCGTCGGGGGCGGCGTGGCGGATGTTCTCCCACACCGTCGCCTGGTCGTCGAGGGTGTCGTGTTCCTGGGCGAAGTAGCCGATCTTCAGGCCGCGGCCCGGGTCGATCTGCCCGGCGGTCAGGGTCTCCACCCCGGCCAGCAGGCGCAGCATGGTGGTCTTACCGGCACCGTTGAGGCCCAGGATCACCACCCGGCTGCCCTTGTCGATGGCCAGGTTCACGCCGGTGAAGATCTCGAGCGACCCGTAGAGCTTGGTCAGATTGGTGGCCATCAGCGGCGTCTTGCCGCAGGGCGCGGGCTCGGGGAACTTGATGCGCGCCACCTTGTCGGCCACGCGGATGTCGTCGGCCTCGGCCAGCATGCGCTCGGCGCGCTTGACCATCTGGTGTGCCGCAGCGGCTTTGGTGGCCTTGGCGCCGAGCTTGGCGGCCTGCTGCTTGAGCGCGGAGGCCTTCTTCTCGGCATTGGCGCGCTCGCGCACCCGGCGCTGCTCGTCGGTGGCGCGGGCGTCGAGGTACTTCTTCCAGCCCATGTTGTAGATGTCGGCCTCGCCGCGCACCGCGTCCAGGAACCACACCTTGTTGACCACGTCGCCCAGCAGCTCCACATCGTGGGAGATGACGATGAGCCCGCCGTCGTGGCTCTGCAGGAACCCGCGCAGCCAGTTGATGGAGTCCGCGTCGAGGTGGTTGGTGGGCTCGTCGAGCAGCAGGGTGGTGTCGGACTTGCCGCCGCTGCCGTCGGAGGCGCTGAACAGGATGCGCGCCAACTCGATTCGGCGGCGCTGACCACCGGAGAGGGTGCGCAGCTGCTGGTTCAGCACCCGATCGGGCAGGGCCAGGCTGTTGCAGATCCGCGCGGCCTCGCTCTCGGCCACATAGCCGCCCAGCGCCGAGAACCGCTCCTCGAGCCGCCCGTACTTGCGAATGGCCTTGTCGCGCTCGTTCTCATCGGCGACCTCGGCCATCAGCGCCTGCTGCTTCTCCATCTCGCGCAGCAGCGTGTCGAGCCCGCGCGCCGAGAGCACCCGATCCTTGGCGAGGATGTCGAGGTTGCCCTCCTTCGGATCCTGCGGCAGATAACCCAATTCACCCGAACGGATGACCTTGCCCGCGTAAGGTTCCCCCTCACCGGCCAGAATCCGCAGCGTCGTGGTCTTGCCCGCGCCATTGCGGCCCACCAGCCCGATCCGGTCACCGGACTGCACCCGCAGCGCCGACCCCGGCGCCGTCAGCAGGGTGCGGACTCCGGCCCGGACCTCCAGGTCGGTCGCGGTGATCACAAGCGTCTCCTCGGGTGCAGCAGGTGGCTGATCAGTAACTGAGCGATTGTGCGTCGCATGAACGCACAAGAACCACCGATTTTACTGCAAGTCCGGCAGACCCCGAGGTCAGGGCGTGGGATGTGGGCCACGACCGGCCCGCATCCCGGATTTGCCCAGCTTCGGCCGATGCTGCGGATTCACGCTGTGGCGTCGATCGCGCCGGTGAGGGGGATTCCGTTGCGGATATCGGCGGGGGCGTGGATCGGTGTGGCCGCCGGTTGGGTGGTGGTCGAGACGGCGGCGGCCTCGCGGGCGAAGAAGCCGCCGATGTCGCTGATGGCGCTCATCAGCGGGGCCGGGAAGACGACGGTGGTGTTCTTGTCCACGCCCAGTTCCACCAGGGTTTGCAGGTTGCGTAGTTGCAGGGCCAGCGGGTGGGCCATCATGGTGTCGGAGGCGTCGCCGAGGGCCGCGGCGGCCAGCGATTCGCCTTCGGCGGCAATGATTTTCGCGCGCTTCTCGCGTTCGGCCTCGGCCTGGCGGGCCATCGCCCGCTTCATGCCGTCGGGCAGCTGGATGTCCTTGAGTTCCACCAGGGTGACCTCGACGCCCCATTCCAGGGTGGTGGTGTCGAGGATGGTGCGGATATCGGCGTTGATGGCGTCGGTCTCGGACAGGGTCTGGTCGAGGGTGTGCTGGCCGACCACCTTGCGCAGCGTGGTCTGGGCGATCTGATCGATTGCGGCGTAGACGTTCTCGATGACGACGACCGACTTCTGCGCGTCGACGACCCGGAAGTAGGCGACCGCCGAGATATCCACGCTCACGTTGTCGCGGGTGATGATGCCCTGGGACTGGATCGGCATGGTCACGATGCGCATCGAGACCCGCTTCAGATCATCGATGACCGGAATGATGAAGTTCAGCCCCGGCTCACGCACCGAGACCACCCGCCCCAGCCGGAACAGCACGCCCCGCTGGTACTGGAAGACCACTCGGATCGACAGCCCGGCCAGTACCACCAGTACGACCGCGACCACGATGACGACGACAGCAAGTGTGTTCATGGGGTTCACGATCCGCCGCGCGGACCGCCGCCGATGCGGTCTTTGGTCCCGCCCGCGAGCGGCGTTGGTCGGCAGGCGCTCGGGACGAGAGGACCGGTCCACCGCGCGCCGTGCGAGGGACTTCGGACCCCGGTCCGGCGACAGTTGTCTCTAGCTGCCGGGTCCCCGCCGGGACAGGGTGGATGTTCGGCAGTGACACGACGCGGGAAACGGCGGGAGACGATGAGCAGACGGGCCAGCACACCACCGTCGGGCAACCGGGGGGCGGCGACCCCACCCCAGCAGCGCCCGGGATGGCGGATCTGGCTGATTCCGTTCGCCGCGCTGGTGGCGCTGCTGCTGGTGTCGATCCTGATGCGCACGCCAGAGTCCGCCTCGACCAGCATCGGCTACAGCGAGTTCCTCTCCGATGTCGACGCACACCAGGTCAAGACGATCACGATCGAGTCCTCGGGCCAGGCCTCGGGTGCGCTGACCAATGGACACGACTACAAGACCGTCATTCCCGCGCAGGCCGGTGCGGCGCTGCTGGAGCGGCTGGAGAAGGCGGGCGTGGCCGTCACGGCGTCGCCGCCGCCGACCACCTCGGGGTGGTCGCAGTTGCTGACCTTGGCGTTGATCGTCGGGCCGATCGTGTTGATGCTGTGGTGGTTTCAGCGCATGGGCCGCGGCGCGGCGAGCCAGTTGGGCGGCGCGATGGGGGTGGGCAAGTCCAAGGCGAAGGTGTTCGACACCGAGCGCCCGAGTACCACGTTCGACGACGTCGCCGGCTACACCGGGGCCAAGAGCGAGATCAGCGAGGTGATCGATTTCCTGCGCGCGCCCGAACGGTATCGCCGCGCGGGTGCGGTCGCGCCCCGCGGGGTGCTGATGATCGGGCCGCCGGGCACCGGCAAGACCCTGTTCGCGCGCGCGGTCGCCGGGCAGGCCGATGTCCCGTTCCTGTCGGTGGCCGGGTCGAGTTTCGTGGAGATGTTCGTCGGTGTCGGCGCGGCCCGGGTACGGGATCTGTTCGCCGAGGCCCGCAAACGCGCCCCGGCGATCGTGTTCGTCGACGAGATCGACGCCATCGGCTCGCGCCGCGGCGGGTCGTCGCAGCTGGTGGCCAATGACGAACGCGAGCAGACCCTCAACCAATTGCTCTCGGAGATGGACGGATTCGACCCGGCCGTGGGCATCGTGGTGCTGGCTGCCACCAATCGGCCCGAGGTGCTGGACCCGGCGCTGCTGCGGCCGGGACGGTTCGACCGGCAGGTCACCATTCCGCTGCCCACCCTCGACGAACGCGCCTCGATTCTGGCGGTGCACTGCCGCGGCAAGCATCTCGACCCGGATGTCGACATGCAGGTGATCGCACGCGGCACGCCCGGGTTCTCCGGGGCGGATCTGGCCAACCTCGCCAACGAGGCCGCCATCTGCGCGGTTCGCGACGACCGCGAGGTGATCCGGGCGGCGGACTTCGAGTCCGCCCGCGACCGCATCCTGCTCGGCCGCCGCGAAGGCTCGAATGTGCTGCTGCCCGAGGAGAAGCACGCGGTGGCGGTGCACGAGAGCGGGCATGCCCTGGTCGCCGCGCTGTCCGCGCACGCCGATCCGGTCGCCAAGGTCACCATCCTGCCCGCCGGGCAGACGCTCGGCACCACCGAACAGCTGCCGCTGGTCGAGCATCACCTCTACGGCCAGGACTATCTCACCGACACCCTGGCGGTCCGGCTCGGCGGGCGGGCCGCGGAGTTGGTCGTGTTCGGCCAGGGCTCCACCGGGGCGGCCAATGATCTGGCCCAGGCCACCGAGCTGGCCACCAAAATGGTTCGCGAGTTCGGTCTTTCCAAGGCGCTGGGCCCGGTCGGCTATCCGCGGGGCGGCTCGGTCTTCCTGGGCGGCGGCGGATCGGAACTGTCGAGCCGTCCGTTCGCCGAGGCCACCCAGGCCGCCATCGACACCGATGTCGCCCGGCTGCTGCGCGAGGCCGAGCATCGGGCCGTGGATCTGCTACAGGCGCACCGGGATGCCCTGCAAAAGCTGGTCGAACTGCTGCTGGACCGCGAAACCGTCGACGGCGCGGACGTTTACGCGCTGGTCGGGGATGCGGCGGCCGACCGGAAACACTAGTGCCCGCGGCACGCGCTCAGCAGCGGTCGCCGCGCGCGGGTTCACACCGCCACGCCAGCTCGACCATGCGCTCACGGTAGGACCGGCGGTCGAGCCGCCCGGCCACCCGATCGGCCAGCAGCGCGTTCTCGATCGTCAGGGCCGCCCAGACCTGGGTGCGATCGGCCCACTCGGGTGTCAGTTCGGGCGGCACCCGGACCTCATCCGGGGGCCCGAACCGGTCGGCGGCGACGGCGCGCGGGTCCGCTCGGCGTTCGGCGCCCGCTCGGGCTCGCCGCTTGCGCGGCCGTTCCACGACCCGCCACCACATGATTTCCACCAGGACCGCGCTCGCGACGGCCAGCGCAATGACCAGGACCATGGCCCACTTCTCCCTCGCGACGAATCCGCTCGGATGAATCGAGTCTGCGCCGCCGGTGGGCTCGCGGACAGTGGAATCCGGCCACCCCCGCATTGACGAAAGTCACCTCCCGTCGCCCGGCCGCCGACGCGCCGGAATTCGTCGAGTAATGGTCAGGCGTCGGGGAGCCAGTTGCCGTGGAAGCCGAAGGGGACGCGGCGGGGTAGGTGGATGGTGGCGAGTGCGGGCGATGCCAGGTCGGAGACGTCGAGGATGGCCAGGTCGCTGCGGTCGGTGGCGGCGTCATAGACGTAGGACATGAGGTAGCCTGTGCCGCCGGGGGTTTCGTCGGCGGGGGCGAAGGACGCCTCGTTCGGGATGCGGCCGGGAGCGAACTCGTGGGCGGTGCTCGCGCCGGTGTGCAGGTCGTAGCGCAGCAGCGCGCCGCCGCCCTCGGAGACGGTGGCGTGGCCGAAGCGGGAGTCCAGGCCCGCCAGGCGGTCGTCGATGCGGGGGAATTCGGCGATGCGGTCGTCGAGCTGGTCCTCGCGGACGGTACCGGTGGTGAGGTCGAGGGTCCAGCGCCACAGGGTCGCGCCCTCGTCGAAACCCTGGGAGCCGTTGCGCCACATGCTCGGATAGCGCATGGCGTGCAGCACGACTCGGTCGTCCTCGTCGTGGGCGTTGAGGGTGTGGAAGATGTAGCAGGGGTCGATGGGGAACCAGCGGACCGTGCCGTGCGGGTCGTCGCGGCGCAGCAGGCCGAGGCGGGCCTGGTAGGTGTCGCTCCAGCGGAAGGGCATGGCGCCGCCGGTCATCGCGGTGCGGAGGTCGAAAAGCACCGGGAGGTCCATGAATACGACGTGGTTCGCGGTGAGGGCGAAGTCGTGGTGCATGGTGGCGGCGGGGACGTCGATCGGGCGGCTGAGTTCGAGATTGCCCGCGGCGTCGGCGCGATGGTAGGTCAGGTACGGCTCGGTGAAGTTGTAGCCGAAGAAGTGCAGCTCGCCGGTCGTGGGGCAGGTCTTCGGGTGGGCCGTCATGGCGGTGGTGAGCTTGCCGTCGAAGTCGTGCGGGCCCAGAGTGTCCAGGTCGCAGGTCAATTCGTAGGGGAACGAGGATTCCACCAGCGCGAGGGTGCGCCCCGCGTGGCGGATGACGTGGGTATTGGCCACGCCCGCCGTGTAATCCCGGTTGCCGTGCTCGTCGAATCCGCGCGTGCCGTCGGTGAAGGTGGTGGTGCGCACCCAGCGGTTGCGGTACGCGACCGCGCGCCCGCCCTCGAGCCGCACCCCGTGCACCATTCCGTCACCGAGGAACCAGTGCGAGGAGGCCGCGGCGTGCGGGTTCGGGCCGTTGCGCAGATACCAACCGGTCAACTCCTCGGGAATCGTTCCGGTGCAGGGCAATTCGGATGCGGTGACTTCCTCGGTGCCGGGGGCGTAATTGCCGGTGAGGTGCGGCACGGTCATGGTCGATTCCCTAACAACGTGGAGACGGTCAAGCACATGACATTCCAGTTCTGACATGTCCAAGGTTGAGCCTCCAGTCACGACATGTCAATACTGGAAGGTAGGGTGGTCGCCATGAGTCTCCGGTACGCCCTGCTCGGACTGCTGTCCGATGGTCCCGCCAGCGGGTACGACCTGCTGCGGACCTTCAAGCACTCGCTGGCCAATGTCTGGCCGGCCACGCAGAGCCAGATCTACACCGAGCTCACCAAGCTCGCCGATGCCGGGCTCATCGAGGTCAGCGACGAAGGGCCGCGCGGCCGTAAGGAATACACGCTCACCGATACCGGCCTCGACGACCTGCGGACCTGGCTGACCACCACCGAGCCCAAGCAGGCGGTGCGCAACGAGGCGCTGCTGCGGATCTTCTTCCTCGGGGTCATCCCCCGTGAACAGGCCCACGCCTATCTCGCGGGCATGGAAGAGCGCTCCGATCAGGCGCACGAGGAGTTGCGCGAACTCGAGCGGGCGATCGACTGGAACGACAGCGACCTGTCCCGATACGGCCGCATCGCACTGGAATACGGCGAACGCATCACCGCCACGAACCGGGAGTGGGCGCGCTGGGCCCTCGAGCAATTGCCGCCCGAGGACGAATAGCCGCCCGGCACAGGGCCGCTCGCGACCGCGCTACGGCGGCTACACGCCGAGTCCGTGGGCCAGCACGGGCCACGACGCGGGCAATTCGTCGTCCCAGTAGCCCCAGGAGTGGGTGCCATAGGGATGCAGCGCGACCGTGACCGGAATGCCGAGTTCGTCCAGGCGGGAAGCCATTTCGCGGGTGCACTGGTCCACGGCCGCCTCGAGGATGCCGCCCACCAGGATCTGGTTCGCGAGATTGTCGGTGGATCCGGCGAAGTGGCGATCACCGGCGTCGTCGTGCGGGCCGGGCATGCCGTTGCCGCTGGACAGGTAGAGGTCCAGGCCGCGCAGCGCGTCCGCGTGCAGATACGGATCGTTGGCCGCCCACTGCGGGTCGGCGGGCGCACCGTACATATTGCCCGCGTCGCCGCCGCCGAAGCCGACGGTGATCCGCACGAACGCCTGACCGATCGGATCGGCGATGCGCGCGCATCCGCTGTAGGCCGCGACCGAGCGGTACAGACCCGGCGCGGCGATCGGCAATTGCAGCACCGAGGTCCCCGACATCGACACGCCCACAAGGCCGTTCACCCCGCTGGCCCCGAGCGCGGCGTCGATGAGCGGCGGCAGCTCCCGGGTCAGGTAGGTCGTCCATTTCACCAGGCCCAGCCGCGGGTCCGGGGTGCGCCAGTCGGCGTAGTAGGAGGCCGCGCCGCCGATCGGCTGCACCACATTCACGTCCTTGTCGGCCAGGAAGTCGAAGGCGTTGGTGCGGTGTTCCCAGGAGGCCGCGCCCTTGCCGCCGCTGCCGCCGCTGAGCAGGTACAGGACCGGGCGCGGGACCGAGGTGTCGGCGGGGCGCTGCACCTCGACGGGAAAGTCGATATTCATGGCGGCGGAGTGGACGGTCAGTTCGAGGTGGCGCGCGTCGACGGCCCGGGTCGCGACAATGGCCGAACCATCCGGTGCGGCAAACGAAGTCGCCGAACCGGACGTGATCACATCTGGTTCGGCGGCCGCGGGCAGGTCGAACGGTGTCGCGGACAGGGCGACGAGTGCGGCCGCCGGCAGTACTGCCACGCTGCACATGATCGAGCGGTATCGCACGTTCGGGGTCCTGGTTCTGCTGTGCCGCCCGTGACACGACCCGGGCGGCTGATCGTCGGGCGGCATCCGCCGTCCGCGGCCCGGCCGGCTGTCGGCCGGGCGCGGCGGCAGTCTGGCACCCGGCTTCTAACGGGAGGTTTCCGAATGCCGTCGGACAGCGAACAGCTTGCGCACGGCGGGGTTCAGCTCAGCGTGAGCAGCTTCGCGGTGCCCGCGACCACGGTCTCGGACTTGTCGACCAGGGCGACCCGGACCTGCACCGGCGCCCCCGAAGCCAGCGGCGGTTGACCCGCGACGGCGGTGAGCGCGATGGTCGCGGTGTGCTGGGAACCGTCGCAGGTGACGGCGGTCTGACTGCCGGTGGCGGCGGGGCCTTCGGCGTTCGGATCGCCCACCATGGCGTCGATACCGGCGACGCCCGCGCCGGACTCGCAGGTGTAGTCGATGCCGACGGCCGCGGGTCCCGCCGAATCGACGGTGATCGTATTGGCCGCCGAGGCCGGTGCGGCGGTGAGCAACCCCGCCGCGCTCACCACCGTGAAGATCGCGGCGACGCCCGTCGCGCGCCGCGGTAATCGAATGCTGACCATGGGTTTCGCTCCTCCTGGGCTTCGGTCGTGAATCACTGGACACACCGAGAAAGACACGCGGCCCCGATCACACCGCTGCCCTCCATGGTCCAGCCCCGGACCGGGTCCGGCGGGACCACCGCACCGCGCGGCGAGTCCCGTGCCCCCGGTGATCACGCTCGTCGCCCGGGCGATTGCGAGTGTCGGCCCGGCGATTGCGCTCGCGGCGGCAGGCGTGACGGAGGACGATGGATCCGCGTCCGAATGATGAGGAGCGCCTGTGGATTCCGATCTCTGTTATGCCTCGGCGCGGGAGCTGGCCGGGTGGCTGCGCGCGGGAGACCTGTCCGCGGTGGAGGTGGTGCGCGCCCACCTGGACCGGATCGACCGACTGAATCCCAAGGTCAACGCCATTGTCACGCTGGTGGCCGAGCAGGCACTGGCCGCCGCCCGCGCCGCGGACCGGAGGCTCGCGGCCGGGGCGGAGCCCGGACCCCTGCACGGGATTCCGATGGCGCACAAGGACACCCACGACACCGCCGGAATCCGCACCACCTACGGCAGCCCGCTGCTGGCCGACAACGTCCCCGAGCGCGACGAGCTGGTGATCGAACGGCTGAAGGCGGCCGGGGTCATCACCCTGGGCAAGACCAATGTGCCGGAGTTCGCGGCGGGCTCGCACACGGTCAACCCGGTCTTCGGGGCCACGCGCAATCCGTACGACCTGGGCAAGTCGGCGGGCGGCAGCAGCGGTGGCGCGGCGGCCGCGCTGGCCTGCGGCATGCAGCCGCTCGCCGATGGCAGCGATATGGGTGGCTCCCTGCGCAATCCGGCCTCGTTCTGCAATGTGGTCGGTTTCCGTCCGTCGCCGGGGCGGGTGCCCGGCCTGCCGGATCCGCCCGCTGGATCGACGCTGGCCGTGCAGGGACCGATGGCGCGCACGGTCGCCGACGCGGCGCTGCTGCTGTCGGTGCTGGCCGGGCCGGATCCGCGCAGCCCCGCCGCGGTCGCGGAACCGGGATCGGTGTTCTCGGGTCCGCTCGATCGCGACCTGCGCGGGCTGCGGGTGGCGTGGTCACCGGATCTGGGCGGCGCGGTGCCCGTCGAGCGCGCGGTGCGGGACGTGCTGGAACCGGCGGTGCGGGTGTTCTTCGATCTCGGCGCGATCGTGGGCGAGGACTGCCCGGATCTGTCGGGAGCAGAGGAGGTCTTCCGCACGCTGCGCGCGTGGCGGTTCGGGCTCGAGCTCGGCCCCCTGCTGGCCCACCGGGATCGGATCAGGCCCGATCTGGTCCGGAATATCGAGCAGGGTCTGGGCCTGACAAGCGCGGATATCGCCGAAGCCGAAGCGCTGCACACGATTCTGTTGCACCGGGTCCGGGAGTTCTTCGAGCGCTACGACATTCTGCTGCTGCCGGTCAGCCAGGTGCCGCCGTTCGATGTGGACCTCGAGTATCCGCGGGAGATCGCGGGCGATCCGATGCACACGTATCTGGATTGGATGCGGTCGGCGTATCTCATCAGTGCCACCGGCTGTCCGGCGCTGTCGGTGCCCGGCGGGTTCACCACGGCCTGGCTGCCGGTCGGTCTCCAGATCGTCGGACCACATAGAGCCGACCGGTTGGTCCTCGAGGTGGGTCATGCCTTCGAACAGGCCACCGGATTCGGAACGGTGCGACCGCCGATCAATATGGCCTGACCGAACCCCGATTCGGGCCGACCGGTACCGCGGGCCGGTTGTCACACCGGCCCGCGTCCCGTCGACTATTCGGCGGCCAGGAACACCGGCAGGCTGGCGTGCCCGTTGGAGATGAAGCTGCCCAGCGGCGTCAATTCCGTTGCGTCCGTGGCCAGCCGCAGGTTCGGGAACCGCTCGAACAGCGCGGGCAGCGCGATGGCGGCCTCCAGCCGGGCCAGCGGCGCGCCCAGGCAGTGGTGCGCGCCGTGCCCGAAGGCCACGTGCTGGTCCTTGGTGTCGCGGTGGATGTCGAACGCGTCGGCGGTCTCCCCGTGGATCTTCGGGTCGCGGCTCGCACCCGCGTAGGAGGCCAGAATCGCCTCGCCCTTGGGGATGGTGAAACCGTCGATCTCGATGTCCTCCACCGCATATCGCAGCGGCAGGTGCGCGACCGGGGCCTGGTAGCGCAGGGTCTCCTCGATCACGTCGCTCCACGAGGCCCGCTCGGCGAGCACGTCGGCCAGCTGCTCGGGATGGGTGAGCAGCGCGACCACGGCCTGGCCGAGCCGGTTCACGGTGGTCTCGTGCCCGGCATTGATGACGAGCATGAGCGTGGCGACCAGCTCCGGCTCGCTCAGCTGCGACCCGTCCTCGTCATCGCGTTCGGCGATCATGGCGGAGGTGATGTCGTCGCCGGGGTTGTCACGGCGGTAGGCGACGAGTTCGCCGATGCGCTCCCCCATCTCGATGTAGTTGGCCATGGACTCCTCGGCGGTCAGCGAACCGTCGAAGAAGCCGTCGACACACTTGTGGATGGCGGCGTCGAGATGTTCGGGCACCCCCATCAGGCTCGAGATCACGCTGATCGGCACCGGGTAGGCGAACAGCGAGCGCAGGTCCACCGGCGAGCCCGCCGGAAGCGCCGCCAGCTCGTCGAGCAGTTCGGCGACAATGGCCTCGATGCGCTCGCGCATGGCGGTGGTGCGGCGGTGGGTGAAGGCCGGGGACACCAGCTTTCGCAGCCTGCGGTGATCGGCGCCGTAGGCGGTGAACATGTTCTCCGCGATCACCCACGGCAGCAGCGGCCAGGCCTCGGTGATCTCGCCGTTCAGGAAGGCGGACCAGTGCTGGCGCGGGTCCTTGGAGACGCGCGAATCGGCGAGCAGGCTCTTGAGGACGGCCTGATCGGTAACCGACCAGGCCGGGACGCCACCGGGCAGCTCGACCAGCGCGATGGGGCCCTGTGCGCGGATCCTGGCGGACTCGCCTTGGATGTCGGTACCGGTGACATCCAGCACGATCGGGCTGTCGGACATGTAACGCTCCTTAGACCGCGCGTAGCGCGGGGCTGATCGGGAATTCGACGGGCAGTGCCACCATGGCGCGGTGGAACGGTCCTGGACGCCAGGAGATTTCGGGTTTCGGCACGGCCAGGCGCAGATCGGGCAGCGCGTCGAGCAGTTCGTCGATCGCGGTCTGGGCGACCAGGTAGGCCACCGATCGAGCGGGGCAGGCGTGCGGGCCCGCGCTCCAGGCCAGATGTGAGCGGTTGCCGGTGCGGTCGCCGCCCGCGATCTCCGGATCGTTGTTGCAGGCGGCGAGGCTGATCATGACCGGCTGGTGCGCGGGCAGCCAGGTGGTGTCGATGAGGACGGGCTGACGCGGGTAGCTGATGGCGAAGTTGGCCATCGGCGGGTCGTTGAAGAGGACCTCGTCCAGGGCGTCGCGGGTGGAGAGGCTGCCGCCCAGCATGTCTCCGCCGAAGCGTTCGTCGGTGAGCATCAGCAGCAGGGTGTTGCTGATCAGGTTCTGCATCGGCTCGATACCCGCGCCGTAGAAGCTGACCAGCTGGTACAGCATCTCCTCGTCATTGAGATTCGCGGCGTGATGCGCCATTCGGGAGGTGACGTCGTCCCCGGGCTCGGCACGCCGCAGGGCGATCAGCTCGAGCAGCGCCTCGCCGAGGGTCTGCATGCCCCAGGCCGCGTTCACGGTGTCGAACAATGCCGCCATGCCGGTGGCCACCCGCTGACCGATATCGGCCGAGCAGCCCACCAATTGGTTGAGCACCTCGAACACCAGCGGCAATGCGTACTGCGACAACAGGTCCGCCCCGCCCTCGGCCGCGATCCCCGCGATGAGCGGTTCGGCGATGCGTTCGACCGTGGCGTGCACCGCGTGCAGATCGATCCCGTCGATGGCGGTGGTGTAGGCCTGCCGGTAGCGCACGTGCTCGGCCCCCGAGTTGCGCAGCGCGTTCGGGTACCACTGCATCATGGGCCGGATCGGCGAATCCTCCGGAATGCTCTCCTGCCAGATCCGCGGATCGGCCGGAAAGTGTTCGGGGTCATTGAGAATCCGCAGCGCCGTCCGATAGTTCACCACCAGCGTCGCGGGCACTCCCGGCGAGAGCTCGATCGGCACCATCGACCCGTGCGTCCGGCGCATCTGCCGGTACGCCCCGTGCGGATCGGCCGCGAATTCCGGTGTGCCCAAAAGGATCCGGGGCTCGGCTCCCCCGCCGTGCGATCCCCCGCGTATCGGACATCCCTCCGACGTCCCCGAGAAACCGCCCCACGCGCCTGTCGTCTCCAAGCCCGAAACTCCTTATCGATGAACATCTTTCATCGACCCGCCCGAGTCATGCCGATCGAGTCAACGCTTCGCACCCTAGCAGCACGGCAGCACACCCACCCTCCGAGTGAAACGGAGCTATTCGTCGATCGAGGTGATGAGCGTGCGGCCGGCGTCGGTGCGGGTGGTGACGGTCTGGGTGAAGACGTCGGGGAGTTGGCCCGGCGGCTGCTGGGTGATCTTCACCGACCAGTGGTCGTCGTCGGCGGGGGCGATCCGGGTGACCTGGACGCAGTAGCGGGTACCGGCGGGGACGGAATCGATACCGGTCTGGATCTTCGGTGCGTCGGCCACGCTGGCGGAGTCGTCGGCGACGAATCGGCGTGCGGCGGTGCCGGATCGCAGCACGTAGTAGGCGTACTGGAAGCCGAGGATGGCGTCGGGGCCGGTGGCGGTGCTGCCGACGTCGATGCCGGAGACCGCGTCGGGGGTGCGGCGCGACGGGCAGCCGTCGGCGGCGATGCCCGCCGAGGCGCTGACCGAGGCGGGTGTGGTCGTCGTGGCGGCCCTCGGGGTGACGCGGGCGCCGGTGGTGGTCAGCAGGGCGTTCGAATGGTCGCTCGAACCCGTGAGCGAGGAGATCAGGGCGACCGCGGCGGCGACGGCCCCGGTGGCCACCGCGACGGCCAGCAGCACCAGCGGGAGACGGGATTTCGCCCCGGATCCGGACGGCAGGATCGCGCTGTGCCGACCGCTTTCCCGGGTCACGGGGACGGCGCTGCGGCGGCCGTCCCGGGACACCGCGATCGCGCCGCGCCTGCCGCTCTCCCTCGACACCGGGATTGCGCTGCGCCTGCCGTCCTCTCGGGGAGGTGGGACAGCCGTGCGTGAGCGCGGCGCTGCCAGTGCCTCGGTCACCGCGGCGGATAGCTCTGTGCAGGTGGCGAATCGGTGGCCGGGGTTCTTGGCCATGGCGCGGGCCAGGATGGGGTCCAGGGCCGCGGGCAGCGCCGGGTTGAGCGCGCGCACCGACGGCACCGCCGCGCTGACGTGCCCGTAGATCAGGCGCGGCAGATCCGAGTCGGCGTAGGGCGGTGCGCCGGTGAGCATTTCGAACAGCGTGCAGCCCAAAGAGTAGACGTCGGCGCGCCGGTCGACGCGGGCCCCACCGTGGAAGCGCTCGGGCGCGGTGTACTGGAAACTGGCCATCACCTCGCCGTTCTCGGTGATGCCGCGCACCTCGTGATTGGACTGCGCGATCCCGAAGTCGCTGAGCAGCGCCCATTCCCGTGGTTGCGCGGTCAGCAGGATATTGGCGGGTTTGACGTCGCGGTGCAGCACGCCCGCGTCGTGGGCGTAGTCCAGCGCCCGGGCCACATCGGCGGTGATGGCGGCCGCGCGCTGCGGCTCCAGCGGCCCGGCGAGCAGTTCGGCGGACAGGTCCGATCCGTCGACATAGGCCATGGCCAGCCACAGCTGCCCCTGCTCCTCGCCGCGGGCGTAGATGGTGACGATGTTCGGATGCGAGAGCCGGGCAATGATATTGGCCTCGCGCAGGAACCGCCGCCGGGTCTCGTCGTCATCGCTGGCCACCCGGTTGAGCAGCTTCAATGCGACGAACCTGGGCAGGTCCCGGTCGTGAGCCAGGTACACCTCGCCCATTCCACCGGAACCCAGCATCCGCTCGATCCGATACCCGGCGAAGGTCATCTCCGCCCGGAGCTGCTCGACCACCAATTCCTCCCGATCCACCTGCCCGCAGACAATACCGGGCAGAGCCGACCACCCGGCGGGCCAATGCGCGCCCGCCGCCGCAGTGTTCCCCGCGCTGGTCGGCGGGTTGTGCGCCGGTCGAGCGGCACGGTCCGCGAACGGGGAAGAGTCACAGGTGGTCCCGCGCTCGGGCGGGGCGCGCCGATCTCGGCGGTGGGGGGCTTGACGGTTCGATACCCTGGATACGGCACGACTTCCAGGCGCAACGGGGCGAGGGCGGCGGGGGCGGCTCGGGGCCGGGTGGCGGGGCGGGTGGTCGCGGGATTCGCTCGGGCGGAAGGACATCCGATGAGAGCAGCGCGACGGATAGTGGCGGGACTGGCGACAGCGATCGGGGTGGCGGCGGCCGTGTGCGGGGTCGGGACGACTCCCGCGCAGGCGGATTGGCTACCGCAGTGGGCACCGTTCGGGACCACGGTGTTCACCTTCGGGGACGCGAATTTCTGCGCGGGGTCGATTGCGGTCGGCCTGGATGCCGCACACGCGATGCCCGGACATGTCACCGCCTTCGTGACGCCGCTGGGATATCTCGGTGGGCCGTGCGGCAATCACATCGTGCTGGGCTGGCTGGGGTCGGCCGGGGGCGGGTCGCGCGATGTCTACGTGCACACCTCGACCGTGGGGCAGACACAGGTCGTGGATCTGTGGGTCGGAATGGGATTGGCCAAGCTGTTCGCCAACAGCTGGCCGCTGCAAGGACCTTGGGCGGAGTGGTACCTGATCGTGCCGTAACGCAGGGCCCGTGCCCGTGGCGCGGGACTATCGGGGCGGTTGCAAGCAGGCGATGGCGGTGGCGGATTCGGTGACGATCTCGCGCATGGCCGCCTCGGCGGCGGAGCCGTCACCGGATTGCACGGCGGCCGCCACGGCGGCGTGCAATTGCAGCGCCTGCGGATTCGCCTGGGTGGGCATGAGCTCGTGTTCGGTTCTGCCGGTGAGGACTTCGCGCACGATCGGGGCGAAGACCGCCAGCAGCGGGTTGCCCGAGGCCGCCAACAGGGTGGCATGGAAGGTGATGTCGTGGTCCAGATAGGCGGCGGTATTGGCCGCGCGGGCCGTCGCCGACATGCCCATGACGGCCGCGGTCAGGGTGGCGCACCGATCCGGTGACGCATTGGTGGCTGCCAGGCGCGCGGCCAGCGGTTCGATGCCCGAACGCAATTCGGCCAGCCGGGCCAGCTGGTCGAAGCGGTGCGGTCCCGCGAGCTGCCAGCGAATCAGCTTGGGGTCCAGGGCATGCCAGTGCGCGGGGTCCAGGACGGTGATCCCGGCGCGGCGGCGGATGTCGACCATGCCGAGGGATTCCAGCACGCGCACCACCTCGCGGGCGACGGTGCGCGAAACGGCGAAACGGGTCGCGATCTCCTCGGAGGAGATGCGCGCGCCGGGTGCGATCACGCCGGAGGCGATGTCGGAGCCGAGGCGATCGAGCACCGATTCGTGCAGTGGCAGTGATCCGGCGCTGTCGACCATGACCTCAGTGTCACACATCTGAGGCATATCTATCCGAGCGCTCGAGTGAATACATCGTACTTATTCGGCGTACGGCTTGATATAGTCCTCCATATTAGGTCCCTGTGCCCTGGATCACTCCACCTCGACTCGAAGAAGCATCATGCACAACCTCGAACCCACGGCCCTGCCCGTCCTGGCCGACGCGGCCACCCGGCACGCCGGTAGCGCCCAGCTCATCACGGCGGCCCTGATCGGCATCGCCCTCATCGTCGCCCTGATCACCTGGCTGAAACTGCATCCGTTCCTGGCGCTGGCCATCGGCGCGGTCACGGTCGGCCTGATCGCCCGCCTCGGCGCGGCCGACACCGTCGCCTCCTTCGTGAAGGGCTTCGGCTCGACCATGGGCAGCGTCGGCATTCTGATCGGCTTCGGCGCGATGTTCGGCAAACTGCTCGCCGACTCCGGCGGCGCGGATCAGGTGGTCGACACCCTCGTCCGCCGGGCCGGGCCGCGCGCACTGCCGTGGGTGATGGGCCTGGTGGGCGCGATCATCGGCCTGCCCATGTTCTTCGAAATCGGCGTGGTGCTGCTGATCCCGGTCATCCTGCTGGTCGCCACCCGCTCGCGACTGCCGCTGATGGCCGTGGCGATTCCGGCGCTGGCGGGCCTGTCGGCCATGCACGGCCTGGTACCGCCGCACCCGGGTCCGCTGGTGGCGGTGTCGGCGCTCAAGGCCGACCTGGGGCTCACGCTCGGGCTGGGCGTGCTGGTGGCGGTGCCGACGGTGATCCTGGCCGGTCCGCTCTTCGGCAAGCTGGCCGCCCGCTGGGTGAATGTGACGGTGCCAGAACTGTTCTCGGCCGAGGAGCCGGAGGACCAGCAGCGCCCGCGGCCGAGCTTCGCCGCCACCTTGGCGACCATCCTGCTACCGGTCGTGCTCATGCTCGGCAGCGCGGTGTTCGACGTGGTCTCCCCCAAGTCCGGGTCCTCGGTCAAAAAGCTGCTCGACGTGCTCGGTACCCCGGTCGTCGCGCTGGGTATCGCCCTGCTGGTCGGCATGCTGGTGCTCGGCCGCGGCGGTCGCATGACCCGAGAGTCATTGGCCGACACCATGAACAGCGCGCTGCCGCCCATCGCGGGCATTCTGCTGATCGTCGGCGCGGGCGGCGGCTTCAAGCAGGTTCTGGTCGACACCGGCATCGCCAACACCATTGCCGACGCCATCCGCGATTCCAGCCTGCCGGTGCTGCTGCTGGCCTGGTTCGTGGCCGCGCTGATCCGGGTGGCCACCGGCTCGGCGACCGTCGCGACCGTCACCGCCTCCGGCATTCTCGCGCCCGTGGCGGCCGGATTGAGCACCTCGCACGTCTCGCTCATGGTGCTGGCGATCGGGTCGGGCTCGCTGTTCCTCTCGCACGTCAATGACGCCGGGTTCTGGATGGTGAAGGAGTATCTCGGCCTGGACGTGGGACAGACGCTGAAATCGTGGAGCGTCATGGAATGCGTGATCTCGGTGGCCGGCCTGGCGGGCGTGCTCGCCCTGAGCGCGATCGTCTAGGAGCAGCGATGGAATCCACTGCGCCTCATATCGTGGTACTGATGGGCGTCTCCGGTTCCGGCAAATCCACGGTGGCGGGCATGCTGGTCAGCACCCTGGGCTGGGATCTGCTCGAAGGCGACGACCTGCACCCGCCCGCCAATATCGCCAAGATGGCGGCGGGGCACGCCCTCACCGACGCCGACCGGAAGCCCTGGCTCGAGGCCATCGCGCGGTGGATGTCGGACGAGGTGAGCGCGGGCCGTTCGGCCATCGTCACCTGTTCGGCCCTCAAACGCTCCTACCGTGACATCCTGCGCGGCAGTATGACCGGCTATCCGGAAGCGATCCTGACCTTCGTCCATCTCACCGGCTCCCGCGCCGACCTGCAACGCCGCCTCACGGCCCGGATGGATCACTTCATGCCGCCGGGCCTGCTGGACTCCCAGCTCGAAACCCTGGAGTCACCGGGACCCGACGAGCACATCATCGGCATCGAAATCGGCCCGCCCCCAAACGAAGTCGCCGCCGCCGCGCTGGCCGCTATCCGGGCTCACAGCTGACTCCAAGCTTCAGCTCAGCTTCAGGCTGCGTCTCTACGATCGCTCGCGTGTACGCACCGAGAATCGCCGCCGCGATCGCACTGTCCACCGTGTTCATGGCCGCCGGGTGCGGCCACCCCCAGGCCCGCGCCGCCGAGAACACCACAATGACCCTCGAATACGGTGGGCTGCAACGGCAATACATCATCCACTATCCCGCCCACCGACCCCAGGGCCTGATGCCCGCCGTGCTCGCCTTCCACGGCGGCGGCGGGACCGCCCGGAACATGGCCTCGGCCTTCGGTTTCGACAAGCTCGCCGACGACAACGGGTTCATCGCCGTCTACCCCGACGGCTACGAGAAGTCGTGGAACGACGGGCGCGGGGACGACACCAATGCCAGTGCCGCCCGGATCGACGACGTGGGTTTCGTTGCGGCCGTGATCGACCGGATCATCGCCGGTGACTCGGTGGACCCCGCCCGGGTCTACGCCACCGGCATGTCGAACGGAGCCATGTTCACCGAGACGCTGGGCTGCCGACTCTCGGGCAAGCGGGCCGCCATCGCCCCGGTCGCGGGACCGCTCCCGCAGACCGCCCAATCCGACTGCGCCCCAAGCCATCCCATGCCGGTGCTGGAAATGCACGGCACCTCCGACCCCATCGTCCCCTATGACGGCGGTGTCGTGCGGGTCACCTCCGGCCGGCACGGCCCGGGTGCGAGCCCGGTGCTCTCGGTCGACGCCACCCAGCAGCTGTGGCGCGCCAAGGACTCCTGCGACGCGGTGACCACTACCGCGCTCCCCCAGCGCGGCGAGGACGGGACCTCGGTGACCGTGCAGTCCTCCGACTGCGCCAACGGCACCAAGGTGCAGCTTTATTCGATTGCCGACGGCGGCCACACCTGGCCCGGCGGCTCCCAGTACCTCCCGCAGGCGCTGGTGGGCAAGGTCAGCCACCAGTTCGACGCGAGCGAGGTGATCTGGCAGTTCTTCGCACAGTTTCGTCAATAGGCCCAGGTGAACATCGGACAACCAGGACGTACCGGTACCGTGGACTGATGTCCGCCACGGAGTTTGCCTGCCGGTAACTCTCGTGTGAAACAACCGACGCACAAGGATGGTTCTACGAGAGGTGGGCACGAACTGATGCCGCAATCGCAGGCCGATACCGAGATCGACCCCAACCCGATGCTGCGGGCCGCACTCGCGCCCCCGGCCCGCACCCTGGTGGATATTCTCGCCGCGACCACCACGGCCCACCCCGACGCACCCGCCATCGACGACGGGGACGAGGAACTCACCTACGCCGAACTGAGCGCGGAGATCGCGGTGGCCGTCGAACGGCTGGCCGCGGCCGGGGTGCGGGCGGGCGACCGCGTCGGCGTGCGGATGCCGTCGGGAACACGCGGGCTCTACATCACGATTCTCGCGGTCCTGCACGCCGGGGCCGCCTACGTGCCGGTCGACGCCGACGACCCGGACGAGCGGGCGCGGCTGGTGTTCGGGGAGGCCCGCGTCTCGGCCATCGTCACCGCGGACGGCATCGAAACAATCGGCGCGGCAACCGAATCCGGGACCACGGCCGCGCCGACGCCCGCCGACGACGCCTGGATCATCTTCACCTCCGGCTCCACCGGAACACCGAAAGGCGTTGCGGTGACCCACCGCAACGCCGCCGCCTTCGTCGACGCCGAGGCGCGGCTGTTCCTTCGGGACGCCCCGATCGGTCCCGGCGACCGGGTGCTGGCCGGGCTGTCGGTCGCTTTCGACGCCTCGTGCGAGGAGATGTGGCTGGCCTGGCGGCACGGCGCCTGCCTGGTGCCCGCCCCGCGCGCCCTGGTCCGCACGGGTGCGGATCTGGGCCCGTGGCTGGTGCGCCGCGAGATCAGCATCGTGTCCACGGTGCCGACGCTGGCCGCCACCTGGCCGGTCGAGGCCCTGGAACCGGTGCGGCTGCTCATCTTCGGCGGCGAGGCGGTCCCGCCCGAGCTGGCCGAACGGCTTGCCGGGAACCGGGATTCCGAACGCGAGGTCTGGAACACCTACGGCCCCACCGAGGCCACCGTGGTGGCGTGTGCGGCGCTGCTGGACGGCGGCTTCCCCATCCGCATCGGCCTGCCCCTGGACGGCTGGGATCTGACGGTGATCGACGCGGCCGGAAATCCGGTGGGCGAGGGCGAATCCGGTGAGCTGGTGATCGGCGGCGTCGGCCTGGCCCGGTATCTGGACCCGGCCAAGGACGCCGAGAAGTACGCGCCCCTGCCCTCGGTCGGCTGGGAACGCGCCTACCGCAGTGGCGATCTGGTGCGCAACGACCGCGAGGGCCTGGTCTTCCTGGGCCGCGCCGACGACCAGATCAAGCTCGGCGGCCGCCGCATCGAGCTGGGCGAGATCGACAACGCGCTCCAGCATCTGCCGGGCGTGACGGCCGCCGCGGCCGCCATCCGTTCCACCAAGGCGGGCAACAAGATCCTGGTCGGCTATCTCACCGGCCCGGACGCCGACTACGACCTGACCGCCGCGAGAAACATTCTCGCCGAACAGCTCCCGGCCCCGCTGGTCCCGCGTCTGGCCGTGGTCGCGGACATGCCCACCCGCACCTCCGGCAAGGTCGACCGCGACGCGCTGCCGTGGCCACTGCCCAAGGCGAGCGCCACCACCGCCGACAGCGGCCTCACCGACACCGAACAGTGGGTCGCCGGCCTGTGGGATTCGATTCTCGGCGCGGAGGTCAGCGATCCGAACGCCGACTTCTTCGATCTGGGCGGCGGCTCGCTGGCGGCGGCCCAGCTGGTCGCGGCGCTGCGTGAGCGGCAGCCGCGGATCGCCGTGGCCGACCTCTACGACCAGCCGCGCCTGGGCGCGCTGGCCGCGTTCCTGGACGGTCTCGCACCCGTCGCCGCGGTCGAGCAGCGGCACGTGCGCCCGGTTCCGCTGTCCGCCCAGCTGTTCCAGGTGCTGGCCACCATCCCGCTCACCACCCTCACCGGCCTGCAATGGCTGACCTGGCTGGCCATCGTCGGCAATATCGCGGCCTGGTCGGGCTCGCTGCCGTGGCTGCCGCACCTGTCGTGGTGGTGGACCCTCGCCGCCTTCCTGCTGTTCATCTCCCCGCCCGGCCGAATGGCGCTGTGCGTGGCCGGTTCCCGCATCCTGCTGCGCGGCGTGAAACCCGGGACGCACCCGCGCGGCGGGTGGGTGCACCTGCGGTTGTGGATGGCCGTGCGGCTGTCGGAGGCCAGCGGCGCCGAGAACCTCTCCGGCGCACCGTGGATGGTCCCGTTCGCGCGGGCCCTGGGCGCGCGCGTCGGCAAGGGCGTGGACCTGCACACGCTGCCGCCGGTGACCGGCCTGCTCGAGCTCGGCGACGGGTGCAGCGTCGAACCCGAGGTGGACCTGTCCGGGTATTGGATCGACGGCGATGTCGTGCACATCGGCCCGATCCAGATCGGCCCCGGCGCGGTGGTCGGCGCGCGCTCGATGCTGCTGCCCGGCACCAGGATCGGCCGCAATGCCGAGATCGCGCCCGGATCGGCGGTGGCTGGCAAGGTGAAGGCCGAGCAGGAGTGGGCGGGCTCGCCCGCGGTGAAAGTCGGTCGGGCCCGGCACCGCTGGCCCGACGAGACCCCGGCGCGCGCCGCGCACTGGGTGGCGATCTTCGGCGTCACCTCCATGCTGCTGGCCGCGGTGCCGATCCTCGCACTGGGCTCCGGCGGCCTGCTCATCGCCTGGTGGATTCGCGACACCCGGACCCTGGCAAGCGGATTCGGCCGGGCCTTCGCCATCCTGCCGGTGGCCATGCTGCTGGTGCTGGGCGTGTACGCGGTGGTCACCATCGTGGCCGTGCGGCTGCTCGCCATCGGCCTGACCGAGGGTTATCACCCCGTGCGCAGCCGCGCCGGCTGGCAGGCCTGGGCCACCGAACGCCTCCTCGACGCCGCGCGCACCTTCCTGTTCCCGCTCTACGCCAGCCTGCTCACCCCGGTGTGGCTGCGGCTGCTCGGCGCGAAAGTCGGCAAGCGCGTGGAGGTCTCGACGGTGCTGCTGCTGCCCAAGTTCACCGTCGTCTCCGACGGCGCGTTCCTGGCCGACGACACCATGGTCGCCAGTTACGAATTGGGCGGCGGCTGGCTGCGCATCGGCGAGGCCAAGGTCGGCAAGCGCGCCTTCCTCGGCAACTCCGGCATGACCGCGCCCGGCCGCCGCGTCCCCAAATATGGCCTGGTCGCGGTGCTCTCGGCCGCGCCGTCCAAGGCCAAGGCGGGCTCCTCCTGGCTGGGCAGCCCGCCCATCCGCCTGCGCCGCGCCGCCGAAACCGCCGACACCGCACGCACCTTCGACCCGCCGCCGCGGCTGCGCCTGGCCCGCGCGGTGGTCGAGACCTGCCGCCTGATCCCGGTTCTGGTGACCTTCGCCATCGGACTCGGGGTGCTGTTCGCCCTCGCCGCCCTCGCCGACACTCTCGGCCACCTGCCCGCCGCACTGCTCAGCGGGCTGGTGCTGATCGCCGCGGGCGCGCTCGCCGGAGCCTCCTCGGTCATCGCGAAATGGCTGCTGGTGGGCCGGATCCGGCAGGAGGAGCATCCGCTGTGGAGCTCGTTCGTGTGGCGCAACGAGGTCGCCGACACCTTCGTCGAGCACGTGGCCGCGCCCTGGTTCGCGCGCGCCGCGACCGGTACGCCCGTACTGAACGTCTGGCTGCGCGGACTCGGCGCCAAGATCGGCCGCGGGGTATGGTGCGAGTCCTATTGGCTCCCGGAGGCAGACCTGGTGACACTCGGTGACGGCGCGACCGTGGAACGCGGCTGTGTCGTGCAGACACACCTGTTCCACGACCGAATCATGGCCATGGACACCGTGACCCTGGGCGAGGGCGCGACGCTGGGACCGCACTGTGTGGCCCTGCCCGCCTCCGCCATCGGCGCGGGCGCGACCATCGGCCCGGCCTCGCTGGTCATGCGCGGCGACAGCGTGCCGCCGTCCACCCGCTGGTGGGGCAACCCCATCGCACCCTGGGGCGAGGGACGCTGATGCCGCTGCGCCTGGACGAACCCATCGACGACTACCTGCCGCAGAACGGGAACCGCGGCTACCGGGTCTCGCGCTACGAGCTGGAACTGGTCTACAAGATGTCGAGCAACCGGCTCGCCGGGCACGCCGAGATCACCGCGGTGACCATCGGGGCCCGGGATCGGTTCGCGCTGGACCTGTCTCAGGCGCTGTCGGTGTCGAAGGTGTTCGTCAATGGTGCCAAGCCCGCCAAATACGTGCATCAGCGCGGAAAATTGGTGATCACGCCGCGGCAGAAGATTCCGGCCGGGGCTGCGCTGGTGCTGTCGGTGCACTACGCGGGCCCGCCCAAGCCGGTGCGCGGGCCGTGGGGCGAGGTCGGCTGGGAGGAGCTCACCGACGGCGCGCTGGTGGCCAGCCAGCCCAATGGCGCGGCCTCCTGGTTCCCGTGTGACGATCATCCCAGTTCCAAAGCCAGCTACCGGATTTCGATCACCACCGACTCGCCCTACTACGCGGTCGCCAACGGCACGCTCATGCGCAAGCAGACCAAGGCGAGTCAGACCACCTGGGTGTACGAGCAGCCCGAACCGATGTCGAGCTACCTGGCCACCATCCAGATCGGGCAGTACCGCAAGCAGCGCCTGGACGCCCCGCGCGGCGCGGTGCCCATGCAGGCCGTCATCCCGCCGCGGCTGCGGGCCGCGTTCGAGCACGATTTCGCCAGGCAGCCGCGGATGATGGAGGTCTTCTCCGAGCTGTTCGGCCCCTACCCGTTCGAGGCGTACACGGTGGTGGTCACCGATGATGACCTCGAGATTCCCATTGAGGCCCAGGGCATCTCGGTCTTCGGCGCGAACCACTGCGACGGGCGGCGCGGGCACGAACGGCTGGTGGCGCACGAGCTGGCGCACCAGTGGTTCGGCAACAGCCTGACCATCCGGCAGTGGCGCGACATCTGGCTACACGAGGGCTTCGCCTGCTACGCGGAATGGATCTGGTCCGAGGCCGCGGACGGGCCGAGCGCCGACCAGCTGGCCCGCACCGCGCACCGCAATCTGTCCCGGCTACCGCAGGACCTGCTGCTGGCCGATCCCGGCCCGGAGCACATGTTCGACGACCGCGTGTACAAGCGCGGAGCCCTCACCCTGCACGCCCTGCGCCTGACCATCGGCGACGCCGCCTTCTTCGACCTGCTGCGCACCTGGACCGCGCGGTATCGGCACGCCTCCATCACCACGGGCGAATTCACCGATCTGGCCGGGCATTACAACCCGCTGCCGCTGCAATCGCTGTGGGACTCCTGGCTGTATGCCCGGTCACTCCCGGCACTGCCCACCCTCCCCGCGTACGGACCGCAAACCTCCACCGGGTAGACTTCGGGCGAACACAGAAGTTGATCATGGATGTGACACGGTCACATCAAGCGTCGTAGATCGCTACCACTCCTGAGCAGCCCCCACTGCGCGGCAAGCTTTCCTTACGGCGATCGATTTTGCCCATCGGCAATCTCGCCACCCCCTGTGCCCCCGGCGCGGACTCCTGTCCGCAGCACGGCTCGGGCACCGCCCGATGCCCGAAAGGCGCTGCACAACCGATGAATACGACCTCCTTCGCCGCGCTCGGCGTGCGCGCTCCGCTGGTGCGCGCCCTCACCGCTGCGGGAATCACCGAAGCGTTCCCGATCCAGGCCGACACCCTGCCCGACTCGCTCGCCGGGCGCGATGTGCTGGGCCGCGGCCGCACCGGTAGCGGCAAGACCCTCGCCTTCTCCATCCCGATGGTGGACCGCCTCGGTGGCGGCCTGGCGGGCAAGCGCGCCCCCAATCGCCCCGTGGGCCTGGTGCTCGCGCCGACCCGCGAACTCGCCACCCAGATCGCGGCGGCCATCGAGCCCCTGGCCGCGGCCTGCTCGATGACGGTGACCACCATCTTCGGCGGCGTCTCCCAGCACCGTCAGGTGCAGGCGCTCAAGCGCGGCGTCGATATCGTGATCGCCTGCCCCGGGCGGCTCGAGGATCTGATGAAGCAGGGGCTGATCAGCCTGGACGCGGTCGAGATCACCGTCATCGACGAGGCCGACCACATGGCCGACCTCGGCTTCCTGCCCGGCGTGACCCGGATCCTGGCGGCCACCCCCGAACACGGTCAGCGCCTGCTGTTCTCCGCGACCCTGGACAACGGCGTCAACAAGCTGGTCAAGCGGTTCCTGCCGAACGCGGTGCTGCACTCGGTCGACGAGGCCAACTCGCCCGTCGCGGCCATGACCCACCATGTGTTCGAGGTCCCCACCAACGAGGCCAAGCGCGCGGTCGTGCACCGCCTGGCGTCGGGCTCCGAACGCCGAATCCTGTTCACCCGCACCAAGCATCAGGCCCGCAAGCTCGCCAAGCAGCTCACCGTCGCAGGCATCCCCGCCGTCGATCTGCACGGCAACCTGGCCCAGCCCGCCCGCGACCGCAACCTGGCCACCTTCGCCTCCGGCGCGGCCAAGGTGCTGGTCGCCACCGACGTGGCCGCGCGCGGCGTGCACGTGGACGGCGTCGAGCTGGTGGTCCACGTGGATCCGCCCGCCGAGCACAAGGCCTACCTGCACCGTTCCGGGCGCACCGCCCGCGCGGGCAATGCCGGTGACGTCATCACCCTGGTCCTGCCCGACCAGCGCGGCGACCTCGCCGCCCTGATGCGCAAGGCCCAGATCAAGTTCACCCCGCAGTCGGTCACCCCCGACTCGCCCGCCGTCGCCCAGTTGGTCGGCGTCGCGGCGCCGCTGGTGCCGGTCAGCGAGTCGGCCCCGAACCGTCCGGCAGCCCCGGCCCGCGGCCGCAAGGTCAGCGCTGGCGAAGGCCGGACCGCGTCCGGCGGACCGCGCTCGAGCCGCGCCAAGCAGGGTGCGGCCGCGGCGCGCCGCGGCGAGGGTGGCTCCGCGCCGCGCGGCAGGCGGCGGACCGACGCGGTGCGCGAGGCCGAGGACCGGGCTCCCGGCCGCTCGAACCCGCGAAAGGCCGAGGGCCCCACCGCAGGTCGCGGCAAATCCACCGCCCGCGCGAACTCCACTGCCCGCGCGAACTCCGGCACCGGTGGCCAGCCCAAGGCCCGGACGTCGGAGGGTTCCGCCCAGGGCCGCGAGTCCCGCAGCGGCAACGCCAATGCCACCGGCCGCCAGCGCGCCGAGCACGGTTCCGGTTCGGCTCGCCAGGGCCGGGGCGCGGCCCCGGCCGGGAGCACCGGTGGCCTCGCGGGCTTCTCGCGTTCCGGTGGCGGCCCGCGCCGCCGCCGCAACGGCTAGCCACTCCCGCGGACTCCGTGCCGGACGTAACCACGTCCGGCACGGCCGTTTCCGGCGCACGCCCGCTCCCACAGCCCGGCGCGCCCGAGCGCGGGGACCGCCGAAGAATGGGACAATTGCCCATATCCACCCGTGGTGGAGTTTTCTACAGTTAATTCAAAGCAAGCAGCTGCCCGCTCCACGTTTTGGATTTTCGACGGTCGTCTCGGACGCCTTCACAGGGTCAGGAGAGAAGAAATGAAAACTCACCAGCCACTCAATCAGCGGGCCATCGTCAAGTTCGAACACCTCGAGGATCGCTACAAGGTCTCGGTCACACCGATCGACCGGCTCAGCTGGCGTGTGGGATACGCGCCCACCATGAAAGCCGCCGTCGAACTCGCCCACGAGCTCGCCAACTGACCACTACAGAGGCTGAGAACCGGGCTCGAGTAGACGCTTGGGATGCATACCGTCGACCTGCCCGATGAATGGCGGATGGATGCTGTAGCCGAGCATTCGGCGAATATCCTCGGAGACCGCGCGCACGGTATCGCGGGTCATGGAGAGCGTGAACGCCTCCTGCGGACGCAGCCAGGGTTCGCAATACTGTGCGGTTAGCGCGAGACGTGAATCAGCGGAACGATTCGCACCACCGCCATGCCATAGTGTGCCGACGAAGAATACGCAGCTACCGGCTCGCATTACAACGGGTTCGCGTGTCTCCGCACCCGGGAGCCGATCGTCCCAGAGGTGGCTGCCGGGGATGATGTCCGTCGCGCCGTTCTCGGCAGTGAAGTCGTCGATGGCCCAGATGGTGGCCGCCCCCAGTGCTTTTCGCGGGCGGGGCAGCGGGTAGAACCCATCGTCGGTGTGCAGCATCTGTGCGTCGGTGTGCAGCATCTGTGCGTCCTCGCCGGGGAGGATATTGATCACCTGCAGCATCGACAGCAGGTAGTTCGGCATGAACAGCCGGTCCAGCAGGGCCAGCACTCGGGGATGGTCGGCGATCCGGTCGCAGGAGCGGGTCTTGTTCAGCACGCTGTAGATCCGCTGGGTCGAGTGTCCCTCGAAGTTGTTGCGCCCCTTGAGGTCCAGCAGCGGACCGACCTCCCGACGAATCGCCTCCAGCTCCCCCTCCGACAGCAGGTCCTCCAGGATCACAAATCCATCCCGCGCCACCGCCGCCAGATCCGCCTCCACCACGGCCGGATCCACCTCGGCGCCACTGCTCTCGGTGCGCCGGTAGGTCCCCGCCAGGTCTCCGTTCAGATCCCGCAGCGATGTCACTTTCCCGCTCATCCCGCCATCCTCCATACATAACTGAGTTCTGTTATTGTTCGACAGTGGCACGCGCACCGATCGGACGTCAACAACTTCTCGATGCCGCCCGCGACGAGTTGGTCCACGCCGGCGGCACGCTCGAACTGAGCGCCCTGACCCGCCGCACCGGACTCAGCACCGGGGCGCTGTACCACCATTTCGGCTCCAAAGTCGGCCTGCTGGCCGCGATCTGGGACGATTTCTACGAGGGCCTCAGCCGAGCCATCGCCGACGACCACCTCCCCACCGCCGACTGGGCGACCCGCGAACGCACCCGCACCCACCGCTTCGTCGTCTACCACTTCGACCACCCGCTGGCCGCACTCCTGCTGAACCGCGCCGCCCCCGACCCCGGTCTCACCGAGGTGGAGTCCAACTACATCCGCAACCTCGCCGACGCCGCCGCCACCAATATCCGCCGCGGCCAAGCCACCGGCGAGGTCCCCGCCGACCTCGACCCCGACAGCGCGGGCGCTTTCGTCATCGGCGGCCTGCGCGACGGCATCGCCCAGCAACTCCGCACCCATCCGCGCCCCAGCGCCGACCTGACCACCGATCGCCTGTGGCGGCTCACCGCCGCCGCGCTGTCCCTCCCGCCATCCGCGTAAAACCACTGGCCATCGACACCGCACCCCGCAAGACTGCGACGCATGTCGATCTCCACCGCCGACCGGCTGGCCATTCACGAATTGCTTTCCCTGCACGGACATCTCAGCGATGCCGGTGCCTTCGACCGATTCCACGAGGTCTTCACCGACGACATCGCCTACGACCTGACCGCCTACGGCGCAGGCATCGTGACCGGCGGAGACATCCTGCGCGACATGGCACTCCAACTCGGCGACAACAACCCACTGGGCCACCACGTCACCAACATCGTCCTTACACCCACGACTTCCGATGCCGTCGAGGCGCTCTCGAAGGGCCTCGCGGTCGACGTCGACGGCACCACCGGGACAGTCACCTATGCCGACACCGTCATTCGCACCACCGAGGGTTGGCGAATCAGTCGCCGCAGCGTGATTCCACGCCATAAACCGATCACCCCGTAGATACTTCGTGCGCGGAGTCTGGCCTGCGATTCCTGTCGCTGCCTGGTCGGCGACGGACCCGACCAGTGAAATACGGTCGTCATGCCCCGGGTTCGGAACACCCAGGCCGGATCGGATGGATCGCACCGGTCTAGATGGGACCTCACGCAGACCCCACGCGTGAACGACCGCCACCACGCGGCAGAACTGATCGCGGCCTCGCCGGCCAGGATCCGGGAGCGCTCACGCCGAACGGCGTGCTGGTGGTCACGCCCTAGTACT